>PAJK01000085.1 GCA_002706025.1 Oceanospirillaceae bacterium | reverse complement strand
TAACAAGCGACTGTGATTCAACCGTAGCTAAATAATTATTCATATGACCACTCCTGACCATCCCGGATCATCGCATTCAGGATGGTTAAAAACTTCCTCATGGCTGCTGTTAAAGCAACTTTTTTGTGCTTCCCCTGTTTCACCAAATGGCGATAAAAACCGCCAATAAGGGGGTTGCACTGCGTTGCGCTCAGAGTAGCCATGTAGAGTGTTGTACGGACACTGTAGCGGCCACCCTGGATACGTCTTTTACCTTGTGACTTTCCGCTATCCCGGTTAATTGGTGCAAGGCCGGCAAGTGCACTTATTTGTTTATTGTTTAATGAACCGAGTTCTGGCATTTCAGAAAGCAAAGTCCATATCAAAGCCTTACCAACGCCCGGAACACTTTCGAGAAGTTCTTTGCGTTCCAGCCAGGTGGGCTCAGCTTCGACAGCTTTGGAGAGCTTGTCTTCTACCCATTGGATCTCTTTTTCCAAAGCCTTGAGTATCCGGTTGCAGGAGCGCTCCATGTGTTTACCCATTACTTTGCTGCGATTTGTTTCCTGCGTACGCACCTGTATAAGCTGGCGACGTCTCACCACTAAGTCTTTGATTAACTGTAAATTTTCACTTCGTTTCTGGGTCATCCTGGGATGCATCACCGCTGCGAACCGGGCAATAATGCTGGCATCAATTTTATCGGTTTTAGCCAGTTGGTCTGCTGCTCGGGCAAATTGCCGGATCAGCAACGGACGTACAATTGCCACTGGCAGGTCTTTTTCAAAAGCAGCGCTGGCAAAGGCCATTTCATAGCGACCGGTTGCTTCCATAGCGATGCATTGAATGTTATATCGATTCAGGATTTTAATGGCTTCACGGATACCTGAATCATTGTTCTCTACGGTAAAATGACGATCACGCTCCCAAATAAAGATATCTAATTGGAATTTTCCGACATCAATACCGACGTTTACACCCTTATTCTCATGTTTCATTGTCATAGCATCCCGTACTTGCTAGATTCGGGCTTAGAAGCCCATTCGACTGTTCGAGTTAAAATCGGGTCGGAGAAGCATCCAGGCTTGTTAACGGTATCGAGTACCTGGCATGCATCGGATTACTTCTCCGGTAACTAGTTGCCGCTAGCTACGGGCTTCACCTTA
This sequence comes from Oceanospirillaceae bacterium, assembly GCA_002706025.1. Lineage (GTDB taxonomy): Bacteria > Pseudomonadota > Gammaproteobacteria > Pseudomonadales > Oceanobacteraceae > Venatoribacter. The sequence continues at coordinate 22,976 of PAJK01000085.1, read as the reverse complement.
TCTTTAAAATTAACAAGGGAATAGCGGTGAATAAGGGAATTGAACCATACAAGTTGCTCAACTTGGCCGGTTAGCAAAGCATTAGCAGTCATTATGAATCGAAAAATTGTTCTGAAAATTATAGCGTTACTAGTTCTAACTCCGGTATTGGTGCTTGTGTCATTAGTAAGCCTTGATTCTTTCGAAAATGACAGAATCAATAGGATGTGCTTTTCCATTGAAATTGGAGATTCGTACTCTGAATCGATGGATAAAATATCAGATCATTGGTTTATTGATAAGGTTGAATGGACTGGTGATATATTGAAAAGACTGGACATTGAAGGTGGTCTTACGCATGTAGAGAGCCTATTATCTGGTCGTAAAATTTCCTGCTCGATTGAGCACAAAGACGATCAAGTTGTTGGAGTTTCAACTGGTAGCCACTTCTGGGAATGGCTCCATGAGTGATCTGCTGTACTAACCGGACACCTGTAGTACTGATTGGACGAGTACTGATTGGGCACCCTCCATAGTAAATTTAAAGCGAACTAGCGGGACACCCACTACTGGTTCTCGAGTACTAACCGAGTACTAACCGGACACCCATCATAGTAAATCTAAAGCTCAGATAATTCCTGGCTCTTTATCGGGTGGTTATGGAGTTTTTCCTGAAGAATTTCTCAGGCTGTCAGTGATTATTATGAATTTAGCTTTGATCGATCAGATTTGAGGCGAGTCATAGCCACCAGGGTAGCTGGAGTCTTAGATATATTGCTAAGGGTGGGAGATCTAGCCGATTGCTGCTCTGCAGCGACTTAATCCAGGCACTCGTTGGTAAGGAAGCTTTTCACAGGCCGAGCGCAAATGCTGCTCACTGCCGGCAAAGGTCGCAAAGCATTCTTCAAACCCCTGCGTCATAGTTAACCACTGGCTTTCATCAATACCAAGTCGGTTAAGGATGCCATCGGCAGATGCCGGAATAGCTCCGCGCTTATCTTCTCTGATCATACGGCCAGTCCAATCGACCAGTTCCAGATAATCAGTCAGCCGCATAGGAATACCTTTCGGCATGTCCTGACGGGGATTGCCTGCGAAGGGAAGCAGGAAGCCAGGTTGTTGGTTTTTATGATTTGGTTGAGTGACCGTTTTGGCTTTCTCTGCCCGTTGCTTAACTGAGGTGTGATCCGATCTTTCCGGGGTTTTGCTCATACCGGCGCGAACAGGGTTGAGATCGACATAGGCCATACAGGCAGCCAATGCAGCGTCATCCAGAAGTGCCTGCGACTTAAACCGCCCCTCCCAGAAACGTCCGCTACAGCCATCTTCTGCGTTTGCCTCACGGGCAATGGCCTCATTCAAAACCCGCATAAACCAGCTGATATCAGACAGACGGGATCGCCATTCAGAAATGTAGATAGCCAGCCGAGCTAACTCAGGCTCAGATAAAGCATCATCTTTCTCGTAACGTTGAGAGAGCAGATTGCCCTTAAACAGCAGGTGCCAGCGGCTGATGACAGGACACTGCTGCATCCTTGTCAACATGGAGAAGTACGTGATAGTGGTTGCTCATAATCGCGTAGGCGGCGATATCAATGGCAAAGATTCCGGGCAGTTCCAGTAGTTTGGCTTCCAGCCAGCCGCGACGATGTTCATAAGAATCGCCGGTTGAATGATCCACTCCGCACAGAAACGCCCGGCGAACACAGCGTGAAACGCAGTGGTAGTAAGGTGTCGCATCCAGCGATACTTGCTGAGCTCGTGGCTTTGTCATTATTTTCCCTCCATGGAACTGTTTTTTAGCTTAGAGCATTTGAGATGTAGTGCAATCAGAAGATGGAACTAAGGTGGATGTCTCAATAGAGAGATGCTGCACCGAATTCCCACCCTTACTTTTGCAGAAAACCTGAGATCTTTGGTTTTGATCCTGATCAATAGCAACCCTACAACCTAACTCCGAATATGGGTTGCTTCAGAATAAAGTGTTAAAATTTTCGTATTTTCAATTTAATTATTTACAAAAAACGGCGGTTTTACTGCCACCGTTCCAGCTTTGAAATAAAAAGGAGAGGAAGGTGAAAAAAGCAGTATTTGCAGCAACTTTATGTCTTATCTCAGTCGCTGCCAGCGCTGAAAATGTCATTGTTAAGCAGGCGCGACAGGCTGGTGTTAAGCAGTGTATGTCTGCGGTTGAGAAAATCGCTGATTATTTAGTGGGTGATGGGGATGCTGGTATTCATAGTGTATGGAGTTCAGATAATCCGGATAATCAGGCATTCACAGCTATGATTGAGCGTAATTACAGTGATGGATCTATTGTTGCTAACCTTGTAGTTGCGCCGGTTAAATCCGGTGAATGTTATGTTGAGTATGAGAAAATAATTCAATTTAATAAATCGTGTCTGGCTGCTTCCCGGGATTTTAAAGGTGCGAATTATAAAGGCGAGCTAAAAAGGAAGTTGCTGTAATGGATCATGATGCGGTGAGCGTTTACCTGATCCCATCGGGTAATAATTGCATTGTTGTGCGCAAAGAGGTGATCATGGAAGGTCGTAAGCTTTAACCTTCTTAATATCTCTTTTTATATCGTTTGCTCTGTACGTCAGGCTGTGAATATCAAATATGCAGATCGCAGGTTAGACGATATTTGGGTACAAAAAAGGGGCTGTTCAGCCCCTTTCTCTTTTATACAACCAGTTCTTTTACACAGATAAGTTTTATTACTGGTTCGTACTATGCGCTTTTACTGATTGTTCTCACTATCAGGCCATACGTGGTTTTCCCATTTCTTCTGCTTTGGGTTTTGGATTCCTGATCAGGTAGGCCAGCAGGAACAGCCAGAAGGGTATCAAGGCTACGGTGGAATACAGCAGATAGAAGTCAGCGAATATTGTTTTGACGTTGTAAGGGTCCTGGAAATAGGGAATAGTCTCCCAGGCGCAGAATGCCAGATACAGGGTGAGAGCGGCGAAATAGAATTTGGGGATAAAGGTAGCCAGACGCTGATCTTTTGGCCGGTTCCAGTTAACGGAAGGTAACAGTACGCCGTACATCGGAGATAATAAGATCAGCCACATCAGCGGAATGGTAACGTAGTCGGGCAGTGAAGAGTCTGCCATTGTGTACATCGCCGGGTAGAACAGGACCATGATAAAACCGGTTATCAGCCACATGATGGGTAACGCTAGGTAGACGTCCAATGTTTCATATTTCGGTTTTTTAGTGTGCATGGACACCAGGTTAATCATGGATTCTTTGTGCATAAAGAGGTTAAACACAACCCAGATGGCACTGGCGAAGCCTATGATCCACATGATTGCCCAGTAGCTGTTGCTGTGAAGAGCCAGCCAGCGCATGCGCGGAAAGTATTCAAACTGTTTATACAGATCACCAAAGGCAAGTTCGTGCAGCTTGTGGTAAATCTTCATGAAACTTGAGACATGCCGGTATTCAAGAATGCTGTCAGGGATCATCGCCAGCACTAACCACATCGTCAGCGCTGCCTGTACGGGAACAAGCAGAACTCCGGTAGCATGCATAAAATAGTTTGAATTTTCTGAGCGTGAGATAAACCAGGCGATCTGGTAGTAAATCAACATCATGCAGGGGTTGGTCAGTGCAAAAATCGGTTCATCGAATATGAGCTGGGTGGCATATTCATAGGCACCAACAAACGCAAAAATAACGAACAGAATGGCAATAGCGCTCGCGCCACCTGCGCCAAGCCGGCTGCCCAGCATGCCTGCTACTGTATCCCCTAAAAAACCGCGCATTCGCTTTACATCTCCATCCCAGAATATGAGTCAAATCAGTTATTTATATTTTTAAATCGGGGCGGAATATAACATCAGGCTACACTTAACTCTATGCCTCACAGGTAGGGTAAACGGCACGTTATTACCAGTATTTGATGTTTATATTTCCCTGTGGATATATAGCTGCAGCAGGATTTCTGAAAGTCATCAGAATCGGAAAATGCACAAAAGAAACGTGGCCGTTGTGTAATATGTGCACAGATTAAATATCAGAGTTATGCAGACTATTAAGGTCAGACCAATTCAGTCCGACTGAATAAAAGTAAAAGAGTCACTATGAAATTAACAGAAGTTAAAGCAATACTCGCCACTGGCGAAGTTAAGTCAGTGGATATTAATACTGTCATCGACTCTCTCGATGTCGCTGATCTTGCAGACCTGACGGCGAAAGAATCTGCAACGCTGCAGTCACTGTTAACCGGCATGCAGCGTATGCAGCAGGATCCGCATTTTGCGGGGAAGATTAATAATCCGGAGAAAGTTGAGCAGCTTGTGGTGGAGACGTTGGCGGGTTAAATGTTCGCGGGTTTATTAAGTGATGCAAGCGCCCCTTTGTTGATGAAGTCACTCCGGCAATCGTGACTGAAGTCGCCCCTGCAAATCCTGCAACCGTTGCGAGAACAGGAATGCACTCAATCCATGGCTACCAAATCACAATGGATCCGGTAGCCATGCATTAACCGGCGAACTTAAACGTTCTTCGGCTCAATCAAAAACTTGTCAGTGATTTCGGCAATGGTCGATACACCGGCAACGTTCATGGTAAACGCCAGTTCTTCGGCCAGACGGGCATACGTGCTCTGCACGCCTTCCCAGCCACCAACAGCCAGGCCAAACAGTACTGGGCGGCCAATACCGACGGCGTCGGCACCACAGGCCAGTGCTTTGAACACATCAGCACCGCGGCGGAATCCGCTATCAACCAATACTACACCACGACCTTTAACGGCTTTGACGACAGATGGCAGTACGTCGAAAGAACCTGGCAGGCCATCGATCTGGCGGCCACCGTGATTGGAAACGATTACACCGGCCAGACCACGACGCATGGCTTCATCAGCCAGTTCCGGAGTGGTTACCCCTTTAATCAGTACTGGCAGGCCGGATTCGCGCATCACCATTTTTACGTCATCCCAATCCAGACCGGATTTAATGCCGTGCTGCAGATAAGGCTTAGGCAGTTTCGGGAATTTATAGCCCTGACGGATAACTTCGTCAGATTTACCGGCAGCTGGCGCATCAATGCTGATCACCACGGCGGTGTAGCCTGCGGCTTTGGCGTCAGCGATCACTTTTTTGTTAACGGCGTCGTCTGGTGTGATGTACAGCTGCAACTATTTTGGTCCCGGGTTTACCGCGGCAACCTGTTCAACGGTACGGTTGGCAGCGGTACTCAGCATCATCAGTGCACCGGCTGCACCCGTACCTTTGGAGGTACCTTCTTCAGCGGTAGTGTGTACGATGCCGTGGGAACCCATTGGGCAGGAATACAGTGGCAGTTTGAGATCGCTGCCCAGCAGTTTGGTGCGCAGATCGGGTTTGCTGTTACCGGACAGGTAAGCCGGACGGATCTGGAAGTTTTCGATCGAACGGAAATTCTGGTGGTGCGTCCACTGGTTGCCTGCGCCATACGCAACGTGGGCTAATACGCTGGCACTCATGGCTTCTTTCGCCATCGGTTCAAGATCATTAAGACTGGCAAGACGTTCGATTGGCTGTACCGCGGAACCAGGGGCAGATTCGCCCGCGGCGGCAGATGCTGCTGCAGCAACCGGGCTGGCTGACATAATACCACCGGCGTGGGCAACGGCAGAGCCGGACACTAAGGCACCCAGGGCGAGTGAACTGTTGGTGAGAAAATCACGACGATCCATTGTTGTTCTCCAGATTAAATACCGTTTCAAACGGGTGTTGCTGTCGTTTTGCCGTCAGCGGATGCACCGGGTCTGTCTGTCACGGTGAAATGTTGAATATGTTGATCCCTGAACGCAGGCGCATGAGTGAGCCGTTAAAGCCCGTTCTGCTGCGGTTTTCCGTTCTGATATGGCACCGCCGTTTTAGCCTGAGCGTTGCTTTATCAAAGGATCTGAAATTCACGCTAACACCATGATTTCAGTGGAATAGCCCCTGGCGCAGTGAACTAGTGGAGACGGAAACAGATTTCCTGAGGAAAACGGGAATCGGCAGATAGCGCCATGCGTGATTGCATCCTTTGTGGCCCGCAACGAACTATCACTGCACTTTTTTATCAGAATGTGACGCCACCACACCGTATTCACATTCCTGCATTAGTTTGCACCTGAGACGGCTGGTATCATCTCCTTTCATTTAATAACCGATCCAGGCTATGGCTGCCCGAAAGAAAGAGACTCCCCGCACGCCGAAGAAAAAGGCAAATAATTCCCAACCTGCAAAGTCCAGAGCTGTGAAGTCCCGGTTGCGCACGGCGTTCAGTTGGTTGCTGCGCCTGGCGGTGGTCGGTGTGGCGGTGCTGGCTGTGTGGCTTGTGTATCTGGATGCGCAGGTGCGCCAGCAGTTTGATGGTAAAAAATGGACGCTGCCGGCCAAGGTGTATGCGCGCCCGCTGTCGTTGTATCCGGGGCAGTTATTGTCGGCGGAGCAACTACAGGCAGAGCTTAAATGGGCGGATTACCGTGAAGCGCGCGGTGCGGATCGTCCGGGGCGTTATTACCGCGATGGCAATAGCTGGGTTATTTATCGTCGTGCCTTTCCGTTCTGGGACGGGCGCGAGCCGGCACGCAGAATTGAAGTTGAGCTGCGCGATGGCCGCGTGTATCGCCTGCGTGAAAACAATGCCGATGCGCCGCTGATCCGCATGGAGCCGCAATACATTGGCGGTATCTTCCCGGCCCATAATGAAGACCGCGAACTGGTGCGGCTGGAAGATGTGCCGCCGGCGCTGGTTGCCGCGCTGGTGATTACCGAAGATAAAGCCTTCTTCGAACACTGGGGTATTTCCTTCCGTGGCATTGCCCGGGCGATGCTGGCGAACGTTAAAGCCGGGCGGTTTGTGCAGGGTGGTTCGACGTTAACCCAACAGCTGGTGAAGAATTTCTTCTTAACCAATGAGCGCACGCTGCCGCGTAAAATTCAGGAAGCCTTTATGGCGCTGCTGCTGGAGCTGCATTACAGCAAAGAGGAAATTCTGCAGGCGTATCTGAATGAGGTGTACCTGGGGCAGGCCGGGCGCCGTTCCATTAATGGCTTTGGCCTGGCGGCGCGTTTCTATTTTGGTAAGTCGGTAAAAGAGCTGGATCTTGGTGAAGTCGCAACCCTGGTCGGACTGGTGAAAGGTGCGTCTTATTACAACCCGCGCCGTAATCCGGAACGCGCCAAAGAGCGCCGCGATCTGATTCTGGGCTTAATGGCTGACAATAATGTGATCTCAGATGCCCAGCGCATTCAGGCGCAGGGTAAGCCTTTACTTACCGCAGACTCCAACCGTGCCGGGCAACGTGAATATCCGGCCTTCCTTGAACTGGCCCGGGCGCAGCTGCAGCGTGATTACCGTCTGGAAGATTTACAGACCGAAGGCCTGCATATTTTCACCACCCTTGATCCATGGATGCAGCATGCCGTGGAAGAGGCCGCTCAGCGTCAGCTCAGTGCACTGGAAAAACGCGACGCCAGCCTGAAAGATCAGCTGGAAACCGCAGCTGTGATTACCAGTGTGGATGGCGGTGAAGTGCGCGCACTGCTGGGTTCGCGCAAGCCGGAATTTTTTGGATTCAACCGCGCGCTGGCGGCAAAACGGGCGATCGGCTCGCTGGCTAAACCTGTGGTGTATTTAACTGCGCTGGAAAGCGGACGCTATAACTGGGGCAGTATCATTGAAGATAAGCAGGTCAGCGTTGCCGGCCCGGGTGGCCAGTTGTGGCAGCCGCAGAATTACGATCATAAGTCCTACGGTAAAATCCCCATGGTGGACGGTCTTGCCCGTTCACTGAACCAGGCAACCGCCCGACTGGGGATGACCGTGGGCCTCGGGCAGGTGGCGGATACCTTTAAACGCCTCGGCCTGAGCGCGGAGGTACCGCCGTATCCGTCCATTCTGCTGGGCGCGATTTCGCTGTCGCCGTTTGAAGTCGCAGGTATGTATCAGACCATCGCCTCGCAGGGGTTTGTTATGACGCTGCGTACCATTGAGGCCGTGACCACAGCGAAGGGTGATACNCTGTCGTCNTATTCATTAACCGGTGAGCAGCGCTTTGATCCGGCCATGATGCAGTGGCTGCGNTATGGTCTTGAGCAGGTGGCAGAGCGCGGTACNGCGCGGCGTTTAACNCAGAATCTGCCGGGGCCTCTGGCGGCAAAAACCGGTACCACCGACGATCAGCGTGATGCCTGGCTGGCGGGTTTNGATAACCGCCATCTGGGGGTNATCTGGGTTGGCCGGGATGATAACCAGCCAATGCCGTTTACCGGCAGCAGTGCTGCTTTGCCGATCTGGCTGGATACNTTCCGNGAGGCGGGCAGCGAACCTTTACCGCCGGCGACCGCACTGAAAATGGCNGCAGTGAATGAGCAGGGGCAACTGGTTGGCAGCGGCTGTCGTGGTACTCTGTATCCTTTCATCAGCAGCCGTCTGCCGCAGGATCTGACGGAGTGCAAACAAAAAGCCCCNGAGAAGGAGAAGAAGTCGTGGCTAGACTGGTTGTTCTGAGTTTACTGGTATTTGCTGTGCTGGCCGGTTGTTCCTATGCGCCACCCAAACCAGAAGAGGCTCAGGTGAGTCCGGCTGAANTGCCGCAATGGCAGGANGGCATGATGGGGCCATTTACTGAAGGNGAGCACCATCCGGCGGTGGCCAGTCTGTTCGCCAAAGCAGAATCAGCCCGACGTTCATATCAATGGCGTTCCGCCATGACGTATCTGGATCAGGCGCGGCAGATTCAGCCACGTAATCCGGCGATTTTTTATCGCGCNGCNTGGGTNAGTNTNCAGATGGGCNATGCCNNNCAGGCNGAGCAGNTNTTACAGCGNGGNCTNGTNTTCGCACCNCAGNACAGNGAACTNAGTCGATGCGNNTNAAACTGNTGCTGGCGGAATGTCTGGATGCTCAGGGGCGGGTCATGGAAGCCGACAGCCTGCGTTCACAGGTTGCCGGCTGAGGTTTTAACGGTTAGCGGCCGGAGACTTTCAGCTGTGCCAGAAGGCCGCGCAGATCACTGGCCATGGCCACCAGATGTTCCGAGTTGGTGGCCGAAGTGGCAGCCTGTTCGGACGTCTCTTCACTGATATCACGAATCACCGTCAGGTTGCTGTTCACTTCATTGATGGCGATATTCTGCTCTTCAATGGCGTGGGCAATCTGCTGGTTCATGCCGTGNATATCACTGACNGCCTGTTTTACCAGCATCAGACTGTCAACGGTCTGGCCGATTTCCGACACGCTGCTGTCAACGCCACTCTTACTGGTTTCCATNGAATGCACNGCTTCGGCTGAGCCTTTCTGCAGGCGCTCNATCATGCGCTGAATTTCTTCGGTGCTTTCGTGGGTACGGGAGGCCANTGTGCGNACTTCATCAGCAACGACGGCGAANCCACGTCCCTGTTCACCCGCCCGGGCTGCTTCAATAGCGGCGTTCAGTGCCAGCAGGTTGGTCTGTTCGGCGATACCCTGAATGACCTGCAGTACCGAGCCGATGTTGTTGCTCTCGGCATCCAGGTGCTGAATAACCGTGTTGGCTTTCTCAATGCTTTGCGCCAGATTGCCAATGGTTTCACGCGCGCGGGTAATGCTCTGCTCGCTNTGCTGACCAACCCGGTCNGCTTCGGCGGCGGCGTTGGCCGCTTCCTGCGAATNATTGCGCACGTCTTCCATGGAGGCCGTCATCTGATTGGTGGCGGTGGCAATCTGATCGGTTTCGTCGTGCTGGCGTCTGGCACCCTGACTCATTTTCTGTGTGGTGTCAGAAAATGAATGGCCCACTTCATCAATGCGTTTTGATAACTGATCNACCTGAGAAACGATGCCGTTTACCAGTACAAAAAATTCATTGAATGCCGGAGTAAAACGACCCTGTGGATTACNGATACTGAAGGTCAGATCGAGCGCACCGGGTTTGGAAATATGNGCNCCGATNTCCATCANCTCGGCNTTCTGTACAAATTCCTGCCAGCTTTTATTGGCCAGATACACCAGTGCTACAGCTTCTACCACGACGAAAACAGCGTGCAGCAGCACGATGCTGATNCCNGTATGGGNTTCAAANACCCACACCGGGCTNCCCTGTTCCTGTAAATAATTAAATAACAGGTGATGAACCGCGATNGTTGCNGCAGCGGCCAGAATCGGCAGCGGATCNCGATAATAAAGCAGGAAAGCNAGACTGACGAAAATACCGAAGTGCATTTCGATCAGACCGTGGGCCTGATGAATNTGCAGNGCGGCAAAAATCATCAGCGCGATNCCATANGTAATGCGNGATAAACGGCTGTTGTCCGTCATGTGGNCAAAGGCAANCGGGAAANCGNNNGCNGGAATNCCGATCAGCAGAGCTTCNGCCCAGGTACCGTACCAGCTGGCTAACAGCAGTGATACACCNAANAGGCCGATTAAAATAAANGAGAAAAAGCGATTTGCCTGGGAGTAAAACTCCCGCTGNACTGAAGTCATCAGACTGACACCCNTAGTAATCAATAACCTTATGATTACTAAGTGTAGTTAAGGCGTTAACGGCTGCCAGTGCGATGAAAGTAAAGAGAGGGAACAATTGTAGCAGCCAGCCACAGGTTAAGATCATGNTGCGCAAGACTGGTTTGATCGTACCAGAAAATAATACCAACCCAGCTGATAATCGCCGCAGGAACGAGTNGTTTNTCGGCGCCTTTGCTGGTAATTAATGGCAATACCGCAGCAATTAATCCGGCAATTAAAGCGANCANTAACCAGCTGTGCAGTTCATTGATACGGCGTGTGATTTCAAACACCACACACAGTGCCAGTANTAACCNTCCCCAGATCATGCGCGACCAGTTAAGGCCAAGNGAAGCNGTNAGCAGAGTACAGATTAATAATGGCAGGGCGGCGTACAGACTCAGTTGCTGTGGCAGCAGNCTGAGACTGTAAGGCATATTCACCNGCAGCAGACTGAGCACTGCNTGCAGCAGAAAAATAATGGCTACNGNAAANCGCGCNGAGCCAGCCCCGGACCATGAATTACCTGGCCTGCTGCTCCACAGCANCAGNCCACTCATGATCAGCAGGGCNATATTTCCGGCCAGATTCAGCATCAGGCTTTCAGGTCTTCCATCACACGGTCAGCCGCCGCGATGGTTTCCAGAATATCCTGCTCAGTGTGCGCGATGGACATAAAGCCAGCTTCAAAAGAAGACGGCGCTAAGTACACACCTTCTTTCAGCATGCCGTGGAAGAANGCATTAAAACGCTGNGCGTCGCAGTGATCGGCCACTTCGCGGTAGCAGGTTACTTTTTCCAGTTCACTGAAGAACATACCGAACATGGAACCGGCGCTGTTGTAAGTAAACGGAATACCGTGCGCATCGGCAGAGGCTTTAATACCGTTCAGCAGCAGCTGTACACGGGCAGTCAGCTGATCGTAGAAACCNGGTTTCTGAATGGCTTTCAGCATGGCCAGACCGGCGGACATCGCCAGCGGGTTACCGGACAGAGTACCGGCCTGATAAACAGGGCCCAGTGGTGCCAGATATTCCATGATTTCGCGTTTACCACCGAAGGCACCGACCGGCAGACCGCCGCCGATTACCTTACCCAGCGTGGTCATATCCGGCGTGATACCGTAGTACTCCTGGGCACCACCTAAAGCTGCGCGGAAGCCGCTCATTACTTCATCGAAAATCAGCACAATGCCGTGCACATCACACAGTTCACGCAGACCCAGCAGGAAGGATTTTTCCGGCGGAATGCAGTTCATGTTNCCGGCCACNGGCTCNATGATNACACAGGCAATTTCGTCGCCCATTNTNGCGAAGCATTCTTTNACGCTGTCGAGGTTGTTGTAATCCAGAGTGATGGTGTTTTCTGCAACCGCAGCCGGNACNCCCGGAGAGGTCGGNACACCTAANGTCAGCATGCCGGAACCGGCTTTTACCAGCAGTGAGTCGGAGTGACCGTGGTAGCAGCCTTCGAACTTAACCATTTTATCNCGGCCGGTNTANCCACGGGCCAGNCGNATNGCACTCATGGTCGCTTCNGTACCTGAGTTCACCATGCGCACCATGTCCATGGATGGCACCAGNTTACACACTTCNTTGGCCATTTNGGTTTCGATACCGGTTGGCGCACCAAAGCTCAGGCCCATATCGATACGGGATTTTACCGCGTCGAGAATTTCNTCNGCACTGTGGCCGAGAATCATCGGNCCCCAGCTGCCGACGTAATCAATGTAGCGGTTGCCATCAACGTCAAAGACGTACGCGCCTTTGGCGTGATCGAAGAAGATGGGCGTACCGCCAACCCCTTTGAAGGCACGNACNGGNGAGTTTACGCCACCGGGAATATGTTTCTGTGCGGCTTCAAACAGGGCTTCGGATTTGGAAATGGAATAGCTCATAAGTCTTCTCTCGGCTTGAATCTTTTTTCGGCTTAAAAAGGACGCACGACCACCAGAATCACAATGGCGATCAGCAGGAATACGGGAATTTCGTTAAACCAGCGATAAAACACATGACTGCGCTGGTTTTTGTCGTCGCGGAAAANTTTCAGCAGATGTCCGCAATAAAAGTGGTAACCAATCAGCACGGCGACCANGGTCAGCTTGGCGTGCATCCACTGAGTATCGATAAAATAGTAGTGCGGATTAAAGCTGATCAGCCATAACCCCAATGCCACCACCACCACCATGGATGGCGTCATAATGCCGCGGTAGAGTTTGCGNTCCATGATTTTGAANCGCTCNCGGGACACCTCGTCTTCTGCGCTGGCATGGTACACAAACAGGCGCGGAAGATAAAAGATGGCGGCGAACCAGGTGACAACGGCGATGATGTGGAAAGCTTTAACCCAAANCATTGGTTACTGATTCCTCGGCATGTAGTGATAGAAGTGTTCAATCTGGGTCTGGGACACCAGTCCGACNCAACGGCTGAAGTCGTTGTCGCGGTAAACGGCCAGCCATTGTATGTGATGCTCCTGCATCAGGTCTAAGGCATCCTGCAGATTGGCTTTCAGAGAAATGAATTCCACCTGCTTACGGTCNGCCGGTATNGAGATCAGATCGACATCGGGATGTTCATCTTCCGCGTGCTTTTCTTTCTGCTCTTCTTTTTCTTTCATGTCNGCCAGCGCTTCTGCCACNGCNGCGGGGGGCAGAATCACCTTTTCTTTTTCCAGCAGCAGCCATTCCGGATCACGTTGCAGCATAAAGCCGGCGGTTTCCGGGGTGATATGGCGTGGTGCAATAACAAAGGACTGCGACATCGCCTGTGCCACCCAGGTATTGCGCAGCATCTGCTGTACCGGGTCCGGGGCCTGATAATTGTGGCCGCCACCAAGCTGTACATTAAATACCGACGGNAGTTTAAAGAACTCACTGACCACCAGACTGGCGATTACGATGGCGAGCATGCCCGGCATAATAATGTTGGGGTTGGCGGTTAANTCCAGCAGNGCCACCAGTGCNGCCAGTGGCGCGCGCAGNACNGCNCCCATCATNGCNCCCATNCCCAGCACNGCATAAAAGCCNACNGATACNGGATANTNNGGCAGCCACCAGTCAGACAGCTGCCCGAGCAGGCCNCCCANNGCGGCGCCAATAAACAGCGTCGGACCGATCAGACCGGCCGGAAAACCAATGCCNGCCGCCCAGGAGGCCAGCAGNAGCTTGGCTGCCAGTAACAGCAGCAGACTGCCCATCACCACCTGGCCCGCCAGGGTCTGGTTTACCGTGTCGTAGCCAATACCCATCACCTGCGGNAGCCACCAACTGATCACCATGGTGGCACAGGTCAGGGAACCCCACTTCAGCCAGATCGGCCAGTGGTTAATGCGCTGGAAAAAACGCACCAGGTAAATAAAAGCAGCTGCCATCAGCCCGGCAATAATACCGAGCAGCAGAATGTAGGGAATTTCCGCCAGTGACTGCATATCCACACCGGGNACNGCAAAGGCGGTATGACTGCCAAATACGGCTTCACTGACAATGGCACCGGCNACTGAGGCCAGAATAATGGGTACAAAGCCGCGNATGTTGTATTCCAGCAGCACCACTTCCATGGCGAAAATCACCCCNGCCATCGGGGTATTAAAAGAAGCGGAAATGGCGCTGGCGACCCCGGCTCCGGCAAGAATACGCAGACGGTGATGGGCCAGACCAACGCTCTGACCGATCTGGCTGGCGGTACCGGCACCCAGATGAATCGCAGGACCTTCACGGCCAACACTGTGACCACTGACGATGGCCACGGCAGCNGCAAACCACTGCACTACAATATTGGGCAGTGGCAGATANCCCTGGTGCATTTCCATGCGCTGCAGCACATGGCTGACNCCAACNCCNCGGCGNTCCCGCGGCAGAGAATGAAACAACAGAATCAGTATCAGACTGCCGCCGCCAAGCAGGGCAATACGCGCCCACTGNCCCAGTTCTTCATAGCTTTCCGGCGAATCGATCGGAAGAAACGCCACCAGAGGCAGCTCGATGGCCAGACGGAACAGGGTGATCACCAGCGCGCTGGCAATCCCGGCCAGTAATGCCAGCAGGGCGAGGCCNATCTGGTTGTCCGATAAGGAAATCAGATTTGACCATTGCTTACGGAAAAAACGCACTGTGTACAGGTATCCTTGTCTGGCCGGTGTGGTGTTTGGTCAGNAAGAGTGAGTATTATACCGGGGTTTATTCAAGATGACCGCGACCGGAATCAGNAACTGGCTGGTTTGGGTGCAAAAAAACAGCAAGAGGTTCGCAGTGATTAAAGTAGGTATCGTTGGTGGCACTGGTTACACAGGGGTGGAATTGCTCAGAATTCTGGTCAATCACCCGGAAGTTGAATTAAAAGTCATCACTTCACGCAGTGAAGAAGGCATGCCGGTTGCCGACATGTATCCGAACCTGCGTGGCCATACCGATCTGCGCTTCACTGTGCCGGATACTGCGACTCTGGGTGAGTGTGATGTGGTGTTCTTNGCCACGCCACACGGTGTTGCCCATTCCATGGCGGAAGAAATTCTGTCTACCGGCGCACGGGTGATCGACCTGTCTGCCGACTTCCGTATTAAAGATGTACCGACCTGGGAAAAATGGTACGGCCAGCCGCACGGCGCGCCGGAAGTTCTCAAACAGGCGGTTTATGGTCTGCCGGAAACCAGNCGTGAAGCCATNANAAGTGCGAAGCTGATTGCAGCGCCGGGCTGTTACCCGACATCCGTGCAGCTGGGCTATCTGCCGTTGCTGGAAAATAACCTGCTGCCGGATCAGATGCTGATCGCCGACTGTAAGTCCGGCGTCAGTGGTGCCGGCCGTGGTGCCAAAGTCAGCTCTCTGCTGTGNGAAACCAGCGAGTCTTTCAGNGCNTATGGCGTGGCAGGTCACCGTCATNTGCCAGAAATTGTGCAGGAGCTGGAACGCGCTGCTAATAAAGCGGTCAATCTGACCTTTGTTCCGCATCTGACGCCGATGATCCGCGGAATTCACTCTACACTTTATGCTCAGGCACCGGGTCTGGATGTGGATCTGCAGGCGCTGTACGAAGCGCGTTATGCCAATGAGCCGTTTGTGGATGTGATGCCGGCGGGCAGCCATCCGGCCACGCGCAGCGTGAAAGGCAGCAATATGTGCCGTATCGCAGTGCATCATCACAAAGACACCGGACAGATCATTATTCTGTCTGTGATCGATAACCTGGTGAAAGGTGCCTCCGGTCAGGCGGTGCAGAATATGAACATTATGTTCGGTCTTGAGGAAGACATGGGGCTGAAACAGGTCGCCCTGTTACCTTAAGTCTGTGCATTAAACACAGCGACAGGGATAAGGATTTGCAGTTATGGCGGTTGTAAAAGGTAGCCACCAGGAAAATCTGATTATTCGGCAATACCGTCCGTGGGAACGTTTCCGGCGGACCATGTACCTGCTTATTTTCATTGTTATCGTCGGCGTGGGCGGCTACTTCGGCGGTATTTATGGCAGCACCAACCAGATCAAACAGCTGTCTGGTGAACGCGATAAGCTCAATGATGCGCTGGTGGAAGCCAATCAGACCATTAACACTCTGACCCAGCGCGTGAACGTGCTGGAGAAAGGCGGCGAGGTTGACCGTAAGGCAACAGAAGGTATTCGTCAGACCGTCAAGGAATTAAAAGCTCAGATTGCGACACTGGAGGAAGAAGTTGCCTTTTATAAAGGTATCATGGCCCCCAGCTCCAACGACAAAGGTCTGAGAATCAGTAAAGTGGATATTCTGCCGGTGCAGGATGTGGAAGGTCGCTTCCGTTATTCCATCATGATGACTCAGGTGGCGGACAACAGTTCGTATATTTCCGGTCTGGCAGCGGTGAACTTTATCGGTGTTCGCAACAGCGAGAAAGTGATTCTGCCGTTGCGCGATCTGGACTCTAATATCACCGATCTCGGTGTGAAATTCCGCTTCCGTTACTTCCAGGAAGTGGCCGGGGATATCGTTCTGCCCGCGGGCTTTGTTCCGGAGCAGGTTCAGGTTGTGCTGCAGTCCACCGGCAATAAAGCACAGCGTGTAGAAGAAACAATCGAGTGGCCGTAAAAGCGGCCGCGATCAGTAAGAACAGGCCCGGACAGGAGAGGCTTAATGTTTAGCAGTAAAGACAAGGGTGCCAACACCCACTATGACACCCTGATCTCTTCCAAGACTGAAATCACCGGCGATGTGAAGTTCACCGGTGGCCTGCATATTGATGGTGTGATTAAAGGTAATCTGCTGGCCGAAGAAAATTCCGGCGCGGTGATCCGTGTCAGCGACAAGGGCAGGGTTGAAGGTCAGATCATTGCCCCCAATATTATTATCAACGGCATCGTCATCGGTGATGTACATGCGGGTGAATACATTGAGCTGGCCAAGAAAGCTCAGGTAACCGGCGATGTTTACTATCAGGCGATGGAAATGGTTATGGGTGCTCAGGTGAACGGTAAGTTGCACCACGAGCCCAAAAACGAAGGCCGTAAAAAACCAGGCAAAACCGGGCCGCAGCCCACAGAATCCGCGGCTGAAGCTGCTGCTCAGACTAAAGTTGACTGAAATACTGGGTTAATAGGATAATTTTCCGACACCCCAACAACCGGAACGCGTATGAACGCTGTACAACAGGCAAGCCCCATTGAACTCACCCAGGCCGCTGAGGCTAAGGTGCGTGAGTTATTACAGGAAGAAGCAGACGACGAGCTGTGTCTGCGTGTGTTTGTGACCGGCGGCGGTTGCTCCGGCTTCCAGTACGGCTTCACCTTTGATGACGAACGCGCCGAAGACGATACCGTGCTTGAACACGATGGCGTCCGCGTTCTGGTTGATGCGCTCAGCTATTCTTATCTCACAGGTTCCGTACTGGATTATCAGGAAGGACTGGAAGGCTCACGATTTGTAGTGAATAATCCGGGAGCATCATCCACTTGTGGATGTGGCTCTTCCTTCTCAATCTGAATCCTGCAGGAGTACCAGGATGCGTCTGTTAGCTTGTGTGTTGCCACTGCTCGTATCCCTGTGTGCTTATGCAGAACCTCAGACTGCAGATCAGGACGTCGCCGAACCGGTGGCGCTTGAGCCTGTACCTCTCAAAATGCAGCGCTATCAGGGGCTGCTCGATTTTCACACCGAAGATGAACTGAAAATTCTGCTGGCGCGCGCCGATCAGGCTGCCAGAGAAGTGAATTATCAGGCCGACAGCCCGGTTGCTCTGGTTTTACACGGTGATGAAATAGCATTATTCGAACGCAGACACTATCGTGATAATAAAGAACTGGTTGATATGGCTGCTCGTCTGGACGCCTTTAACGTTGTGGACATCAAAGTCTGCCGCCGCTGGATGTCGAGTCATGAAGTCACCCAGGACGATCTGCCGCCATTCGTTGAGCTGGTAGAAGACGGCCCGGCGGAAGTATTGCGTCTGCAGACGGAAGGTTACGTTACTTTCTGATCCGTACGCGCACAGCACCGCTGGCAAAACTGTAAGACAGGAGGTCCGATGCGCGTTTTATCCGTTATCTTCGCTCTGTTCATCAGCATGGGTGTTCAGGCTGCCGACAGCTATTCCATTGGTATCGTTACCAACAGCATTGGCCAGGTCAGCTGGCAACGTCAGGATATGCCGGTACAGCTGCAGCGCGGCGATCCGGTTTCGGAGCTGGATCAGGTATCTACCGGCAAAGACGCCCGGGTCATTCTGCGGATGAACGATGGCAGCGTCATTACCGTTGGTGGCAGCAGCACGCTGGCTTTTACCTCCTGGGCATTCACTGAAGGAAAAGACGATAACTCAGCGAATCTTGAGCTGGTGGAAGGCGCTTTCCGTTTTGTTACCGGGTTGATTACCAAACAGGGTGAACCGGATCTGACCGTGAATACGCCGTCAGGCAGTATTGGCGTGCGGGGTACGGATTTCTGGGGCGGTTATCTGGATGACAACGTACTGGATGTGATTCTGCTGGATGGCGAGCATAAGCTCGAAATCCGCAACGACCTGGGTGTGGTGTATATCACCGAGCCGGGTTATGGCGTGACGGTGACCCCAGGCAGTGGACCGGCAGCACCGGTGCGCTGGAGTAAAGAAAAACTTGATCGTGCAGTGAAGACCATTTCACTGCTGGAATAATCCAGCCTGCTCAGGCCGGATAGATACCACCAAGAATGCGTTCTCCTGATGCACCGGTTACTGCCGGTGCGTTACCGCTCAGGTGCTGATCTGTGCGCCATGCCAGCCAGGCAAAAGCCATGGCTTCCAGCCAGTCCGGATGAATTCCTGCCTTTTCTGTGCTTTTGATATCCGCCTGCGGCAGATGATGCTGAATGCGCTTCAGCAGAAAGTGGTTATGCAGTCCACCGCCACAGATCAGTAATTCACCATCGCGATAGCCATGAGACTTCACTGCATTACTGATGGAGCAGGCGCTGAGTTCAGTCAGGGTGGCCAGTACGTCTTCGCTGTGTTCCCGTGACAGATCACCAAGAATATTCAGATTGAACAGTTCCCGGCCGGTACTCTTCGGCGGCTGTTTGCTGAAATAAGGCAGCGTCAGCCAGTCGTGCAGACGCTCATGCAGAATATTCCCCTGAGCCGCCATCTGACCGTATTCATCGCGGGCGCAGTTCAGTTCACGCTGACACCATTCATCCATTAACGCATTGCCCGGACCAGTATCAAACCCCAGCAGTTCTGTGCCAGGCGTGGGTAATACGGTCAGGTTGGCGATACCGCCAATGTTGAGCACCATGCGCTTACCGCCCTGGCTCAGACAATGCTGGTGGAAGGCCGGCACCAGAGGTGCACCCTGACCTCCGGCGGCAATATCACGGCGACGGAAATCGGCAATGCAGGTTATGCCTGTGTGTTCGGCAATCCAGGACGGATCACCGATCTGCCAGCTGAAGCCATCCGGCTGGCTCTTATGGCGCAGAGTATGGCCGTGAGAACCAATGGCGTGGATATCCGCTTTGCTCAGCCCATTGCGCTGCAACAATACCGCTACTGCTTCCGCCGAACGGGCAGCTATCGTGCGGTCGAGTTGCATAATGGTTTTGACCGGCAGCTCTGGGGCAAGAGCGGTGCTGCGCAGCTGAGTGCGCAGGTCAGCGGGGTAATCAAGGCAAAGTGCATCCACCAGATGCACAGAAGAAGAAAAATCGACCAGAGCGACATCCATGCCATCGGCGCTGGTGCCGGACATCAGGCCGATATACAGACTCACAGAGTGGAATCCACGGCAGCGTTGGTGTTTTCGCTGTAGCTCGACAGCCAGTTCACCATGGCTTTTGATTTGCGCATAAAGCTGTCCTTTTCGCTGCTGGAAATGGATTTGGCTTTTGGCAGCTCAACACGCAGAGAATCGCGGTGCACGCCATCGACGCGGAACTCATAATGCAGATGCGGGCCAGTCGCCAGACCGGTCATGCCGACATAGCCAATCACCTGCCCCTGTTTCACGCTACGCCCGGTGCGTGCGCTGCTGTTAAAGCGACTCATGTGGGCATACAGCGTCTGGTAACGCGAGCCATGCTGAATGATCACGCAGTTGCCGTAGCCGCCTTTACGTCCGGCAAAAATGATTTTGCCATCACCGGCTGCTTTAATTGGGGTGCCGGTCGGTGCTGCGTAGTCAGTACCCTTATGGGCGCGGATCGTGTTAAGAACCGGGTGCTTACGGCCAGGATTAAAGCGTGAACTGATGCGGAACACATCCATCGGGTTGCGCAGAAACTCTTTACGCATGCTGCGGCCGTCCGGTGCGTAGTAATTGGCGTTACCATCGGAGTCTTCATAGCGTACGGCTGTCAGTTCGCGGCCATTGTTATTAAAGCGGGCAATCAGGATGTTGCCGTCGCCAATCTTCTCGCCGTCGAGAAAGATTTCATCGTAAATCAGGCTGAAGGTATCGCCAGTGCGGATATCCAGCGCGAAGTCGATATCCCAGCCAAAAATCGCGGACAACTGATACAGCACCTGATCGGGAATACCGGCGGCCGAGCCATCGTAAAACAGCGAGTTATTGATGGTGGCGGTGACATAGCGCGGGCGGTAATCGGCATGACGTTCTTCCAGCTGATACTGCAGTGCGCCTTCGTCATTACGGGTAAACGTATGGCTGGCCAGTGGTGATAATACGATCTGAAACTGCTGGATGTGGTTGTCTTCCGAGCGGGTCCACTTCATGGTCTGCCCGGGTTTCAGCTGCAGAACGCTTTTCGGTGCTGCTGCTGCCAGTTCAATGACATCCACGGCGCTGAGGTTTTCACGGTCGAAGATGGTCGACAGGCTGTCACCGGATTTTACTTCGGTTGATTCCCATTCAGGCTCAGGCACCGGAGGCTGAAGCGACTCTTCGACGGCCGGTACTTCGATACGGTAGCTGGTCTGGTGTGATGGTTTGTTCTGCTCTGAAGGCCAAAGAAGAAGGGTAAATAAAACGATAAGCGCAGCGCCGATCCCCAGTGCATGAGTAAGGGGGAAGTACTGCAGGCGTCCGGACAAAGCCATGGCGTCTGACGATTCCTTATATGAGTAGTGATAACAAGTGTAAACAATTAACCGGCATTTTATCCAGCGAGCTTGATTTTGCACCTTGATCAGGTAATGTTCAGCACCCTTCTGACAATCAAATCCAACGAGAGCTCCCATGACTGCTGCATTAATAGCTGACCTGAAAGCCCGTGGTCTGCTGAACCAGGCAACCGCTGACGAAGAACTGAACGAACATCTGGAATCCGGATTCCGTTCACTCTATTGCGGATTTGATCCAACTGCAGACAGTCTCCATATCGGCTCATTAGTTCCCCTGCTGGCACTGAAACGTTTTCAGTTGGCTGGTCATAAGCCAATTGCGCTGGTGGGTGGTGCTACCGGTCTGATCGGTGACCCTTCCTTTAAAGCCGCTGAGCGTAAGCTGAATGGGCCTGAAGTGGTTGCCGGTTGGGTAGAAAAACTGAAAGCCCAGGTCAGTCGTTTTATCGACTTCGACGGTGATAACGCCGCAGAAGTGGTTAATAACCTGGATTGGGTAGGGCAGATGAACGTGCTCGACTTCCTGCGTGATGTCGGTAAGCACTTCTCTGTTAACAGCATGATTCAGAAAGAATCTGTTAAGCAGCGTATTGAGCGCGAAGGCTCAGGCATCTCCTTTACTGAGTTCACCTATATGCTGCTGCAGTCTTACGACTTCGCCGAACTGGCGCAGCGTGAAAGCTGCACACTGCAGATTGGTGGCTCAGATCAGTGGGGCAACATTGTTGGTGGTGTAGAGCTGGCGCGTCGCATGTACAGCAAACAGGTGTTTGGCCTGACACTGCCACTGGTGACCAAAGCCGATGGTACTAAATTCGGTAAAACCGAATCCGGCACCATCTGGCTGGATCCTAAGAAAACGTCACCGTACGCTTTCTATCAGTTCTGGATGAACACTGCTGACGCTGATGTATACAAATTCCTGCGTTACTTCACCTTCCTGCCGATTGAGAAAATCGAAGAAATTGAAGCGACTGACGCTGAAATTCAGGGGCGTAAAACTGCCCAGCCAGTTCTCGCAGATGAAGTCACCCGTCTGGTGCATGGTGATGAAGCCCTGGCATCGGCCAAGCGTATTACCGAAGCTCTGTTTTCCGGTGATGTAGCGCAATTGAGTGAAGCAGAACTCGAGCAGATCAAACTTGATGGTCTGCCAGCCAGTGATCTCGACAATACAGGTCTGTCTGATAAGCCGCTGACGTCCATTCTGTCGGAAGCCGGTATGGGGCAGGGCAAACAGGTTAAAGACGCGCTGGGACGTAACGCGGTGATCATTAACAGCACCGCCTGCAGCATGGATGACCTGATGAAAGGTGAAGAGCTGTTTGCTGCAGATAAAGCACTCTATGGTCGCTTCTTCCTGGTCAAGCTCGGCAAGAAAAAGTACCACCTGTTTGAACTCGTAAAATAGTTTGAAAAAAGTTATTGACGGTCCGGTCAGGATCTCTATAATGCGCACCTCCTAAGCACTGAGGTGCTCTGGAAGCTCCTGAAAGTCCTTGCATATCAATGACTTACATTCTTTTTCAGCGCTGGATAAGCACTGAAAAATAAACAAAAAAAGGAGTTGACGGCGAGTTAAGAAACTCTATAATTCGCCCTCCTTGATTAAGCGGATCGCTCTTCGGAGAGTCTGAAAAAATCAAAGGAAAACAATGGGTTGACATGAAGTTAAATGACTTTATAATGCGCCCCGCTCTGAACCGGATGGCTAAGCCAGACGATCAGATGAAGAAAAAAGTGGTTGACACGCAGGATTAAATCCTTAAAATGCGCAGCCCGCTCTGACCGAAATCAGAGTTGTTCTTTAACAAAGTATTTAGACAATTACGTGTGGGTGCTTACTGAGATGTTCTGGAGACAGCAATATTTCAAGTAAGAACTCGTAATAATTCATTTATTGTCAGTTTTTCTTGAGCAAGATTTAGATCAGCATATTCCGCTGGTCGAAAACTTTTAAACTGAAGAGTTTGATCATGGCTCAGATTGAACGCTGGCGGCAG
>PAJK01000084.1 GCA_002706025.1 Oceanospirillaceae bacterium | reverse complement strand
CCTCAATGACGGATGGTTACGACTGCTATCAAAACGCACTGGCGGAACGGGTGAACGGAATCCTGAAAAATGAGTTCCTGATCCACAAATATCGGACCAGAAGCGACCTTGAGGCGGTACTGAAAGAAAGCATTGAGGCATACAATACGCTCAGGCCGCACCTTAGCCTCGGGATGAAACCCCCGGAAGAGGTGCACAAAAAAGCCAGTTGATCACTCAACTGGCTTCAATGAAAACCGTCAACGTATATCAGGACGGGTCACTGCGGCTCTGTTTACGGGCTCAGAAGTGCAGCGTCATTTCCAGCTGGTAGCCGTTGTCACCGGACTGGCTGACGGCATAGCGCATCTCGCCGGCTTCCGGTTCCCCCTGATACACATCCCAGGCAGTCATGGCGACCAGTTTCAGCAGATCGGCGGAATTGCGGGCACTGGCCTGTTCGCTGTCGACCACATAATGCCAGTTGGCTTCTTCCAGCCATTGGGCTGAGAAATCACTGTCTGTCTCTGCAGGTTCTGCCACACAGACTGAAAACGGGCTCATGAAGGCAAAACAGGCAGCACAGGGACGCAGCCAGCGTTGCTGGCGTAAGGTTCTGGCCAGCGTCCTGTCATCCAGATAGCCCAGCGCGATCAGCGCCTGCCCCAGAGGCTGTGGCTGTTCCGCCTGCAGGCTGAGTGCTTCCTGTAACTGAGTTTCCGTAATGGCTTTGCGGCGCAGCAGGAGCTGACCAAGCTGATGCGGTAACTTATCCACAGAACCCTCCTTGTCGGATGATGTAAGAAACGGATTGATTATCTGGCTGAACGTACTGTTCCAGAATGGCAGAAGCTGAACAAAAAACCACCGGTTTGAGTTAACACTTGGTTTCCATTCGTAACCACTATGGCGGCAGACTGACAGAGTGGCTAATCTTTTCGCCTGAGAAGGAGGAAGCTATGAGTTTGGTAAACACGGTGGCCGGTTACGTCAGGCCACACACGGATGATATTGCGCTGGCACTGATTGCAACGCTGCTGGTGATTTTCGGCGATACCATCAATGATCTGCTGCGTAAAATGGTGCGTGGCCAGCCGGTCTGGCTCAGAGTGGGCGCTTTTATTGCGCTCTGTACCTTTGGTTACGGGGCGTTATCTGTGTGGCTGACACCTATGCTCGACCATTATCTGCGCACGCTGTCGTCCGGTATGTTTCTGCTGTTGGTTGGCGGTGCATTTATTCTGGTGGGGGTACTGGCGGAACGTTATCACAGCCGCTGATGACCATGCCGGAGAATGGGCTGAACTGAAATAAGGGAATAACAGAATCCTGAAGATGGCTGCATCCGGACCGGAACGATAAGGAAGCAGATTTTCCGGTGCCACAAAAAAATCGGGCGGCCAGGACATCCTGTCCTGGCCGCCACAGCACCCTAGCGCCTTCCTGGCTATCTAGATTTCGGTCATCCCTGCCGCATCCTTTGCGGTGGTAAGTCCTTTTCAGTCGTCCTGACTGGTCAATTCATCCATGATGGCAATCCGTGCCTGTATCATCCTGATCACTGCGATCCGTGCAGTGCGTCCCTCCGTGTGGAATTAAAGATAGCAGAATCGCGCAATACGGGGCGCTGAAGTTTCCTATACTGAGACTATCGCCTGATGCTTATTAAAAATAAGTCATTTAAAATCAATGACTTATAAATAATCTCAGCGTAGTTTTCCTAATGGCATAGGTTGATTTACCTAAATATCCCACCCGTTTGTGAGATATATCGCACACGGAAGAGGGGTTTTTTCCTAAAGCTCTGGATTAGTCCAAACGTACCAGATTTATGACTGACATTATTACTCCGCCAAATGGGCTGGTTTTTCTGACTTTTTCCGACGAAATTGTCCCGTTACTGAAGCGTGGGCTGATACCTTTGTCAGCTCCTGAGCACAGTGATCTGCCGGGCTATGAGGTCGAGACCGGCCCGCAGCTGGCAGCCGTCAGCGAGGAGGATTATCAGCGCCATATGCAGGCGGAATATCAGCGCCTGCCCGCCAATCTGCAGGGGCTGTTAACCTTTGATGCCTTCCTGACGCAGGCACAGGGTAAGCGTGCGCTGATTGAGCAGGCCATGGTGGATAAGCAGCGCGCCCAGGCGCAGTTGCAGCAGGGACAACCACAGGATTGGCTGTGGCGCGAAGGTTACAGCGATGCCAGTTGTGCGCTGGCCTGGAGTCAGGCCGGTTATGGTTCGGTGTGGCTGGGGATAGATGTTCAGCAGTGGCCTCAGGCTGAGTTTCATGCGGTACGCTATGAATCACATTGGCCGCTGACGTTTCCGGAGCGTCTGCAATTTGATGCGCCGCAGCGTTCGCCGCTGGCGCAGCAGCGCCTGATTCTGCCGCGTGCGGAGGTGGATAAAACCATTCAGGTCGGTGGGCAGACGCAATGGCTGTTGTATCTGCCGCCGAAGGCCATCCGTCTGGTATTGCTTGGCGGGCGGATCAGCCCGCGGCTGAAAAGTGCTCTGCTGAGTCTGCTCAGTCAGGACTTCCGCTATCAGCGTATTGAGCGCGCGCAGATGACATTGTCTGCGCGAACAGCAGCCTGGCAGTTCAGCCGCGTCCGTTGATCATATTGGAAAAGCCCTGAGGATCGGCCAGTTCGCCGTCTTCACCCAGTGCCGGGTAGGGCAGTCCGCGCTCCTGACAGAAGGCGGTGATCTGTGGCTGACACCATTCAAACAGCAGACGCTCATATTCTTCATCGCTGATACGGCGTTCTTTGTACATGCCCGCCAGTTCCCGCTGACGCGCCGCCTCACTCAGGATCAGTGCACCGGCAACGGATACATTGAACGACTGTGTCATGCCCAGCATAGGAATAATCAGGTGTTCGTCACAGGCTTCGGCTGCTTCATCAGATACACCTTCACGCTCGGCACCGAGCAGCAGCGCCGTAGGCTGAGTGAAATCATAAGTGCGGTAATCAATGGCCCGGTCGGTAAAATGCGCGGCACAGACTTTAAAGCCCTCGGCCTGCAGATCGCTGATGGCGTCGGTGATGGTGTCATGGGTGACGACGTCCACCCAGGTGCCGGCTCCGGCGGCCTGATTGCGGGAAATATGGTAAGTGTTGCCTTCCCACACACAATGTACTTTGGGAATTGCAAAGGCGTCCGCACTGCGGACAATAGCCGACAGGTTGCGGTCTTTCTGAACTTCATCGGTGAGTACGGTCAGATCAGGCTGGCGCAGGTTGAGTGTGCGCTGAATTTTTTCGAGACGGTCGGGCGTCACGGGCAGTTTTCTCTGTATGGCTCGTCTGAACAGGAGTATCGTGTGTCCGGGCTCATCAGCCCGGCGCGCGGCATTGTATAGCTAACCGGGGTGGATGTCTGGTCAGCGGCAGATAAAGTAAGGACAGAAGTAAGATGAAAGGTAATCCCCTCATTGGTATGCAGTATCTCGGGCGCGGTTTTTCAGCTCTGAAAGCCCCGGGGCTGCGGCGTTATGTGGTTCTGCCACTGCTGATGAACATTATTATTATGAGTGCCGCCACCTGGTGGGGCGGAAGTAAAATCAGCAGCTGGATTGATCAGCTGGTGGGCTGGTTGCCGGGCTGGCTGGAATGGCTTTACTGGTTGCTGATGCCTCTGGCACTGCTGACCATGCTGTTTGTTATGGCCTATCTGTTTTCCACTGTGCTGGTCACCCTGGCCAGTCCGTTTAACGGTCTGCTCAGTGAGGGGGTGGAACGTCAGCAGGGCAATGTTCTGCCGGAAGAATCCCTGTGGTCCATTACCAAACGCACCTTTGCCCGGGAGCTGACCAAGCTCGGCTACCTGTTGCCGCGCTACCTGGTGCTGGTGATTCTCAGCTTTGTGCCAGTGGTGAATCTGGCCAGTCCGTTCCTGTGGTTCTGGTTCGGCAGCTGGGTTGTGGCCCTGCAGTATGTCGATTATTCCTTCGATAATAACGGCCGGGATTTCCGTGAAGTACGTAAGATTCTCGCCAGAGACAGTTTTACCGCGCTCGGCTTTGGCATGCTGGTGGCGGGTCTGATGATGATCCCGGTGGTGAACTGGTTTGTGATGCCAGCGGCGGTGATCGGCGCCACCCTGATGCGTTGTGAGCGTCTGCCGCTGACGCTGGAGGGCAATCCGTCACGGGTGAACTAAGCTGAATGCGAAGGCAGACAATAAAGGCTGGAGCATGGCGGTTCTGAATATCCTGGTGGTGGATGACGCAGCGTTCATCCGCGACCTTGTTAAGAAGGCGGTGCGGGATACCTATCCCGGCTGTCAGTTACACGAAGCCACGGATGGCGGCAAAGCCATCAGCATTATGAAAGCCAATAAAGTGGATCTGGTGCTGTGTGACTGGGAGATGCCCGAAGTATCAGGTCTTGAAGTACTGGAATGGATGCGCAGTGATGAGCGTTATAAGCCGGTGCCATTTATGATGATCACCAGTCGTGGCGAGCGTGATCACGTGCTGAAAGCGGTGCAGTCCGGTGTGTCTGAGTACATCGGCAAACCTTTCACCCGCGATAACTTTGTCGCCAAGCTCACTAAGCTGGTGTGGAAACACCTGAAAGTGAAGCCTGATCAGAAAGCGGTGGCTAATCCCGCGACCGCTGATTCCGCCAGCCTGCTCGGCGCTAAACCAGCATCATCTCCCGCCAGCCCGGTGAAAGGGGCAGACCTTGGCGGTGCATCGGTATTGATGGGTAACGCCGCACCTGCGCAGAAGGCAGAAGCAAAACCGGCATCGGATTCAGCTTCTCTGCTGACCGGAGGTTCTGCAAAAGCGGAAGATAAAGCGCCGGCGAAGGCCGCAGCCCGGGCGCGCGGGCTGGCCAATGTGCGTTTTGGTAACGGCGGCACTGTAAAGCTGGTGATCAAGGACATCAGTCTGCAGGAGCTGATTGGCGTATTCCGCCGCGAAGGTGATTTACCGGCACTGCTGGAGCAGGCGGTGCTGGATATTGTCGATCAGGAAAATGGTGAGGTCGCGCGGATTAACGGTTATGTGCGCATGATGCAGGCACAGGAGCCGCATCCGGATGCCAGTACCATTCAGATGATCATCCGCTACGTGGATGATGATCCGGAAAAGCTCGCCACACTGTCGCGCTTTATCGCTAAAGTGCGCTGAACAGGTTAAGACTCGCAGCAACCGGCATGGGCGTGCACTAGGAGGCCAGTTCGGTAATCACGCTCTGGGCATTGAAGTGGCAGCAGAAGCAGCTGCCCTTGCCGGGTGTACTCTCTATGTACAGCTCACCGTCATGGCGCAGCAGCACATGCTTAACGATGGCCAGACCGAGTCCGGTACCGCCGGTTTCTTTACTGCGGCTCGGATCAGCACGGTAAAAGCGTTCAGTCAGCCGCGGGATATGATGGTCGGCAATACCGACCCCGTCGTCTTTTACGCAGAACTCCGCGCGGCCTTCTCTTTCCCGCCAGATTAATTCGATATGCCCGCCATCCGGGGTGTATTTCACCGCGTTGAATGCCAGATTGGAAAAGGCACTGCGCAGTTCGTCTGTGTAGCCCAGCAGTGCAACCGGCCCTTCTGTGGATAAGGTGATGGTGTGCCCGCGTCCCTGACTCAGTGCCCGGGCATCGGCCGCTATCTGTTCTAACAAAGGTTGGATCTGTACCTGCGCCGGGTGTTCTTTGGCGCTGGTTTCCAGCCGTGACAGGGTCAGCAGGTCCTTGATAATGGCTTCCATGCGCAGGCTCTGGCTGCCCATCTGTTTGAGCATGCGCTGCCAGCGTTCCGGCAGAATGTCTGAGTTCATGTCCATGGTTTCGATATAACCGGCCAGCACCGTCAGCGGTGTGCGCAGTTCATGGCTGACGTTGGCGACGAAATCTTTGCGCATCTGTTCCAGCTGCTTCAGTCGGGTGACATCGTGTACCAGCATCAGGCGGTCGCGGCGGCCAAACTGAGTGATGTTGAACTGCAGGTGGATATGTTTGTTGACCGGCGAGGCCATGGTCAGCGGGTCGCTGTAGTCGGCCTGATCAAAATAGGCTTTAAAAGATGGATCACGGATCAGGTTGGTGATCGGCTGGCCCACGTCGACCGGTGATTTCAGACCAAGAAAGCGCTGTGCCGCCTGGTTCCACCATTCCAGATTGCCATGGCTGTCGACCATCAGCACAGCGTCCTGCAGTGCGGCGGTGGAATCCTGAATACGGTTGATGATGGCCTGCAACTTCTGCTGATGTTTGAGGCTGCGGTTCTGCAGGCGGCGGGTTTCTGCAAACACACTGCCCCAGATACCGTAACTGGATGGCAGGCTGTCAATCTGACCAGAGGCCAGCCAGCGGTAAAGCCGTGACAGTTGCAGCATATTCCAGCCGATATAACAGACCAGAACCGCAACAACGCTCCAGCCATGGAGGCCTGTGAAGTAATCCAGGGCAAAGGTGATGATCAGCAGTAAGCTGATACGGCGCAGCTCCCTGCGCCAGACCGGGGTCATATCAGGTCCTTAAGGGTCCGGCTCATCATTGAGCCATCAGGAAGCTTTGGTAGAAAAACGATAGCCGGTGCCGCGAACGGTCTGAATCAGATGCTCGTGCGCTTTACCCAATGCTTTACGCAGACGGCGGATGTGTACATCCACGGTACGTTCTTCCACGTACACGTTGCCGCCCCATACCTGATCCAGCAGCTGCGCGCGGGAATAAGCGCGTTCCTGATGGGTCATAAAGAATTGCAGCAGACGGTATTCCGTCGGGCCTATTTCAACCGGTTTGCTGTTGGAGGTCACCCGGTGGCACACCGGATCCAGCATCAGGCCACTGACTTCAATCGGTTCTTCCACGCCCTGCGGTGTTGCCCGGCGCAGCACGGCTTTCAGGCGTGCTACCAGTTCGCGTGGAGAAAATGGTTTGGTGATGTAGTCGTCGGCGCCGGCTTCCAGCCCCTGGACTTTATTGTCTTCCTCACCTTTGGCGGTGAGCATGATGATCGGCATTTCCGCTGTCATGTCATCGCGTTTCAGGCGACGGGCGAATTCCACACCACTGGTGCCCGGTAACATCCAGTCGAGCAGTACCATATCGGGCTTGTGATCCACGATATGGGAGTGTGCTTCCTGTACGCTGGCGGCTTCCAGGCACTCGTAGCCTGCCATTTCCAGCGCCACGGCGATCATTTCTCGAATCGGTGCTTCGTCATCGACGATTAACACCCTTTTGCCTGCTTTTGTCATAGTCGTCACGTAAGTGTCATATACCCTTATTGCGCAGGTATTACACTGGTGCAATGTTACAACGATGTGACAGTGGCAGTATTAGAGGAACTTTTACGGGTTTATACCGACGCCTGAGTCAGCCAGTAGTGTGCTGCAATACCCAGCCAGATGATCAGGCCGAACCAGTAACTGCGCAGGAATTCGGTAAAGCAGGGCTCCCGTTCACGCGAGCGGATGGCCCAGAGTTGCCAGATAAAGAATACGGCGCCGGCGGCAACGGCAGCATAATACGGCCAGCCCAACAGCAGCTGACTGCCTGCTGCCAGCAGGCAGAACAGCGTGACGGCCTGCAGGATGCCGATCATCACAATATCAAGATCACCGAACAGTACCGCGGTGGATTTGATCCCCACGTTGACATCATCGTCGCGGTCGACCATGGCATACATGGTGTCGTACGCCACGGTCCACGACAGGTTGGCGATATAAAGCAGCCAGGCAACTTCCGGTACGTTACCGGTCTGTGCGGCGAAGGCCATCGGAATACAGCAGGAGTAGGCGGCGCCGAGAAAAACCTGCGGCAGATGGGTGTAGCGCTTCATGAACGGATAAAGCGAGGCCAGCCCCAGGGCAGCGAATGACAGCATCACCGTCAGCTTGTTGGTCAGCAGTACCAGCAGAAATGCGGCGAACACCAGTACGGCAAAACCGGTCAGCGCCTGGCGGGAAGAAATACGGCCGGTGGCCATTGGCCGTTGCGCGGTGCGCTTAACAAAGCCATCGACTTTGCGGTCGGCAAAGTCATTGATGATGCAGCCGGCGGAGCGCATCAGGAATACACCGACGACAAAAATCACCAGCAGATGCAGATCCGGCATGCCTTCTGCGGCAATCCACAGTGCCCACAGGGTGGGACCAAGCAGCAGGTAGGAGCCAATAGGGCGGTTAAAACGGGTGATGGCGATCCAGTCCTGCCATTGCGGCCAGTGGCGGTTCAGCAGTTCAGT
Organism: Oceanospirillaceae bacterium; assembly: GCA_002706025.1. GTDB lineage: Bacteria > Pseudomonadota > Gammaproteobacteria > Pseudomonadales > Oceanobacteraceae > Venatoribacter. The sequence continues at coordinate 31,390 of PAJK01000084.1, read as the reverse complement.
CAACGCAGTCATGCACAGTGTTCCGGTCAGATGAATTCCAGCAGATGCTCAGAGAAGGCTTCAGTTACCAGCAGAGGTTTGCCTTTCAGTCTGAACAGCGAATAGCGCGCCCATTGTAACCCCAGACGGTTTTTTCTGCAGTGGCTGACCTTAAGCGGCGTGCGTTCAAGCGACGGCTGCCGGAACAGGTAGCTGCCCAGCGACTGTTCACCCAGATACTGCAGGCGGCGTTCACTGCCGGTCAGGGTCGACAGCGGCACCGCAGTGCGGGCATAGACCAGAGGTTTGTCGCCCAGACGCAGAACCACTTCACGGACCCAGACCTTCTGCTGCTGGCCAAGCCTGAGTTGCTGACGCTCAACTGGGGTTGGCGTGGTGCGGTATTCGCGCAGCAGCTGCACATTGAATGTGCCCGGCTGCAGACCAGACAAGCGGGCCGTCAGAGATCCTTCGTCCAGCAGCCAGTCGCGCCAAAGGGGTGTCAGCAGAAAGGGCGGATAGCGGTGGCGCACTGACCAAGAGGCTGACAGCGGGAACAGCAGGGGAGCGATGGCCAGTTGATCCTGATACATAGAAAACACAGACTCTTTAACGGCCGGAAGCCCGTCAGCGACTCAACCGGGTGATGAAAACGGCTTCCGGTACAGGCGCGGGCCCGGATAAATATAAGAAAATCAAAGGCGCGAGGATGCGTGAAATTGCTGCGGGGGGCAAGGTCAGCCGCAGTAACAGTCCTGTGCGCCGGCCAATTGCCCGCAAAAGACCGTTGATTTTACCGGCCCTGCTGGTACTTTACCGCCACTCAGCCCGTTCTGTGGGCTCCTTATTTTCACCGGATTTTGAGCAGGAATAACAATGAAAAAGTGGCAATGTGTTGTCTGTGGCTGGATTTATGATGAAGAAGCCGGCGCCCCGGAAGAAGGTATTGCACCGGGTACGCGCTGGGAAGATATCCCGGACGACTTCATCTGCCCGGATTGCGGTGTGGGCAAAGACGATTTCGAAATGATCGAAATCTGAGCCTTATCAGCGTCGTTTTCTGTGTGCCGCATCGGCGGCAGCACGGGAACGGCGCTGTTCTTCTTTTCGTTCATGCCGGTTTATGCGCACGCTGCTGTGGCTGGCCGGTCACTGAGCACTCTCTGACACGCTCTCAGCGCAGCAATCACTACAGAGCACTACAGAGCACTACAGGACACAACAATGACAACACAGGCATCTTCCAATGCTGATCCCATTATTGTGATCGGCGCAGGTCTGGCCGGATATAACCTGGTTAAAGAACTGCGCAAGCTGGGCTGTGACCAACCCATTCAGATTATCTGTGCCGACGACGGCCGCAATTACTCCAAGCCGATGCTGTCCACCGGCTTCAGCAAGAATAAAAGCGCCGATGAACTGGCCATGGCCAGCGCTGCCGATATGGCTGAGCAGCTCAATATCGTGGTGCGTAACAACACCCGCGTGACCGGCATTGATACCGATGCCCACCGCATTTTTATCGGTCAGGAGCCGGTGGCATACAGCAAGCTTGTGCTGGCCTGGGGAGCGGGAGTAATAGAGCCTCGCCTGGCTGGTGATGGCGGTGAGCGTATTTTCTCCATCAATGATCTGCAGGACTACAGCCGCTTCCGTGCTGCCGCCGAAGGCAAAAAGAAGGTGGTGGTTATGGGCGCAGGCCTGATCGGGATGGAATACGCCAACGATCTGGCTGCCGGTGGTTTCGACATTGATGTGGTGGCGCCGGGCGATCAGGCATTGCCGGCACTGCTGCCGAAAACCGCAGCGGATGCTGTGCAGAACAGCCTTGAGCAACTGGGCGTGCGTTTTCACATCGGCCCGGTGGTCAGCCGGGTGGATAACGCCGGTGACGGCGTTCAGGTTACCCTGAGCAATGGTGAAGTGATTGCCGCGGATCTGGTGGTGTCAGCCATTGGTCTGCGTCCGCGCCTGGATCTGGCGGTGAAAGCCGGTCTTAAGGTCAATCGAGGGGTGGTCACTGACCGCCAGCTGCAGACTTCCGCCGCTGATGTGTATGCGCTGGGCGACTGTGCGGAAGTCTGTGGTCATGTGCTGCTGTACGTGATGCCTTTGATGACCTGCTCCCGGGCGCTGGCGAAGACGCTCAATGGTACGCCCACAGAGGTTGTATTCGGTGCCATGCCAGTGACCGTAAAAACACCGGCACTGCCCGTAGTTGTGGCAGTTCCTGCCGATGAAAATGCGGGTTCGTGGCAGATTGAGTCCGATGGCAACGACGTTCAGGCAGAATTTCGCGCCGAAAACGGCGAATTGCTGGGCTATGCTTTGACCGGAGCCAGGGTTATGAATAAAGTAGCACTCAACAAGGCGTTGCCTGCCATCATGCCCTGAGCAACCCGTATATTGTTACTACATCCCCCGCGGAACCGGGGGCAATATCACAATCCAATAAGGATAATTTTCCATGCGTAAACCAGAACTGGCTGCGGCCATTGCTGAAAAAGCAGACCTGAGCAAAGAAAAAGCTGCAGAAGTGATCACTGCGATCACTGACCAGATCGCCAAAGCACTGAGCGAAGGTGATTCCGTAAGCCTGATCGGCTTCGGTACCTTTGAAGTTCGTAACCGTGCAGAGCGTCAGGGCAAAAACCCACAGACTGGTGAACCAATCACCATCGCAGCTGCAAAAGTACCAGCTTTCAAAGCCGGTAAAGCTCTGAAAGAGACAGTACAATAAGTACGCCTGAGCTGCTGACCCGAGAGTGGGTCACTCAGCTCGTCGTTGGCGAAGGGCTCTGTCCCTTCGCTCACCCCGTTTTACAGAACCTTCGTATTGATGTCAGTGACAGTTCCGATGCGGAACAGGTCACCATGGAATTTATGGCTCTGCTGAGTGAAGTGGCAGAGGCTGATCCGGCACAGATCCCCACTGCCTTGTTTGTTATTCCCAATCAGTTTGCCCACTTTGACGATTACTGGAACTGGTCGTTAATCTGCGACAACCTGCTGGTGCAGATGGGTTATGAAGGCCTGTTACAGCTGGCAACCTTTCATCCGCATTACCTGTTCGAAGGTGAGGATGAAGACGACATGAGCCATTTTACCAACCGTTCGCCGTACCCCATGCTGCACATTATCCGTGAAGCGGATATTGAAGCCGCGCTGGCGAGTGTGGCCCAGCCAGAGAAAATCCCGGAACGTAACCGCCGCCATATGCGCCGCTTAGGAAAAGAAGGTCTTTTGAAAAAGATGCCCATTCTGGCACAATCGCGCCTCTTTCAGGACGACCCGAACACCCAGGAGTCCTGATCCTGTCCGTAAACCGAGGATTACGCATGTTTAAGTTCCGTATGCTGCTGTGGGCTCTGTCCCTGATCATGAAAAAAGCAGCGAAGAAAAACCCTGATTTCCGCAAGCAGCTGGAAGGCAAGAATTTTGCTTTTCAGTTACAGACAGCTGATGGTGGTATTGCCCGACAGTTCACTGTGTCCGACAATGCCATCAGCAGTAAAGGCCGAGCTCATAAAGATCCGGCGTTTACCATTAGCTTTAAAGACGCCGATACCGGTCTGAATATTCTGACGTCGAAAGACAAGAATGCCTTTATGAAAGGTATTCAGGACAAAGACATCACCATTGATGGCGACCTGTCGCTGGTGATGTGGTTCCAGAGTGTCAGCAAGTATCTGAAGCCACGCAAGAAAAAATAACGCCGGGACTTTCTGCCGTCGCAGTGAGGTCCGGACGACAGGAAGCCCCTATGAATTTAACAGGTAAAATCCTGATCGCGATGATTGCGGCGGTTGTGCTGGGCAGTATTACCCAGCAGCTGCTGCAGAATCCGGACCTCAATTCCACACTGCACTATGTGCTCAATGATCTGCTCAGTCAGGGGCTTTTCCTGCTGGGTGGCAAGCTCTTCGTCGCCAGTCTCAAGGTGCTGGTGGTGCCTCTGGTGTTTGTTTCTCTGGTATGCGGCGTCTGCCATCTGCGCGATCAGAGTTCACTGGGCTGGCTCAGTGGCAAAACCATTGCCCTCTATCTGATCACCACGGGTGTCGCGATCAGTCTGGCACTGCTGTTAGCAACCCTGTTCCGTCCTGGTGAAGGCGTTAACATGGCGCTGGATGCCGAATTCAAACCGCCGGTGGCGATGCCGCTGATCGACGTACTGGTGAATATCTTCCCGACCAATCCAATCGCCGCCATGGCCCAGGGCAATATGCTGCAGGTGATTGTTTTCGCCCTGCTGATCGGTGTTGCCATTGGTCGCAGTGGCGATCATGGCGAACGCATCGGTGCGCACTTCAATGACTGGAACGAAGTACTGATGAAGCTGGTGACCATGCTGATGCAATTCGCTCCTTACGGTGTGTTCTGTCTGCTGTTCACCCTGTTTGCCCAGCAGGGGATAGGTAAAGTCGGTGACCTGCTGGTGTACATGCTGACCGTTATTGGTGCGCTGCTGATTCATGGTTTCGTGGTCTATCCGCTGATTCTGAAAGGACTGTCCGGGCTGTCACCATGGATGTTCCTGCGCAAAATGCGTAACGCTCAGCTGTTTGCTTTCAGTACAGCATCCAGCACAGCGACTGTGCCGGTCACGCTGCGTACCGTAGAAGAGCGCATGGGTGTGAAAAACCGTGTGGCTTCTTTTGCGGTTCCTCTTGGTGCAACCATTAACATGGACGGCACGGCAATTATGCAGGGCGTGGCGACGGTATTCATCGCTCAGGCCTTCCAGCTGGATCTGTCGATGACGGACTATCTGCTGGTGATTATGACCGCTATGCTGGCGTCTATCGGTACCGCTGGTGTGCCGGGAGTGGGGCTGGTGACGCTGGCGCTGGTGCTGCAACAGGTTGGCCTGCCGCTGGAAGGTATCGCCCTGATCATTGGTGTCGACCGTATTCTCGATATGATGCGCACCGCGGTGAATATCACCGGTGACTCAATGGTGTCTGTGGTGGTGGCGAAAAGTGAGAACGCCATTGATCTGGACACCTTCAATAATCCAAAGGCTGGAGAACAGGCTTGATGTTACGCTCGTTATCTCTGTTGGCTGCGTTTGCAGCCTTCAGTGTGCAGGTACAGGCAATTGAAACGACTGACCTGCAGGTGCAGTCCGCAGCGGTCGGCGAAGAAGATTCTGCGATCGCTGAAGCGCAGCCCGATCCTGAGCTGCTGCAGGCGGAAAATATTGTGCGTATCTCAGGCCTCACCGGCCTCAGTGAACAGGCGCGCAATATTGCTCAGCAGGTGCTGAATGAACAGGCGGCGCCTATCGGCCAGCAGTTCGATGTGGTCGACCGTCTGGCGTCACAATGGGCGCCAACGGTACTGCAGCAGAATCTGATTTCTGTGCTGACGGCAAAGCTCAATAAAACCCAGCGTGACCGTCTGGAGCAGACCCTCGACAGCAATACCCTGAAAGATGTGCGCAGCAAAGAACTGCAGGCCATTGGTCAGCAGTCCGGGCCGGCTTACAACAGCTATATTCAGCGGCTGCGTGCTAACCCAGTAGGTGGCGCACGACTGGAGCTGATCCGTAAGCTGGATCAGGCGATGCAGTTTTCCGCATTGCTGAAAGCCACGCGTGAGCAGGTTTATCCCCAACTGGAAGCGGTTATCAGTGACTGGAAGCCACCACAGGACTGGCAGGCCGGACTTGAACAGGATGTGCTGGAATTCCTGTTTTACGTGCACCGTTCGACACCGAATAACGACCTGGAAAGAATCATTCAGCTCTACACCCGCCCGGAAATGCAGCTGTGGCTGTCCGGCGTGCGTAAACAGCTGGCGGCCGGATAAGATCTGACCGCCAATAAAAAAGCCGCATCTGCGGCTTTTTTATTGGGTGTTCTTTATGGCTGTCTTTTATGGTTGTTTTTTAAGGTTCAGAAACGCCCATTATTTGCCTTTCAGCATCTGCACCAGCTCACCCAGGTCGTCGAGGCGCGACAGAATATTCTGCGTCACTTCATCGACGGATTCCTGCGTCAGGCCGAGTGAATCCAGTACATAAAGTTCTGGTTTTTCCCGTGCCCCATCGCCAAAACCATTGCTTCTCAGGCTGCGTCCGGCAACGTACAGCAGGCGCGAAAATTCGCTGTGCTCACCTTCGAATTCCGGGTTGTGCTGCTGGCGTGTGGCGGTTACCAGTTCTTCCGGCATTTTCCATTGCTGGAGCAGACAGGCGGAAATCTGTTCGCGGGTCATGCCGAGCAGGTGGCGTTCGATATAGAAGCGGTTGATGTGCGGGTTCGCTTCGATATGACGATTCACCAGAGAGAACTGCGGCGGAAAAACGTGGCCGAGAATCAGGAAGCCAAAGTTGTGCAGCAGACCACACAGATAAGCCAGACCCTGAGACGGCCGGTAGCGCGCCGGCATCAGCCTGACCAGTTCAGAGCACAGCGTGGCGGTTACCACAGACTGTTGCCAGAAGGGGGCATAGCCGTGGGGGCCTTCTTTCGGCACCGACAGGGTACGGCCCAACGACAGGCCTAAGGCCAGGTTAATCACCAGATCGAAGCCCAGTACACGCAGCACCGCATCTTCGACGTTTTTAATTTCACCGCGCACGCCGTAATACGGCGAACGTGCCCAGCTGACCACCTGCGCTGACATGGCCGGATCGAGTTCAACGACTTCTGCCAGTGACTGGGTATCGGCGTTAGGGTCGACCCGCAGTTCGATAATGCGGCGTGCGGTTTCCGGCAGTGGTGGCAGATCCAGCGTTTCAGCCAGACGCTGCTGAATGCGCAGCGGGGTAAACTGGCGGATCGCGGCATTCACGTCCTCCAGATCCTGCTGCTCATCGTTGTAGTGCACATCGGTCAGCAGCGGCGCGGTGTAATTACCGGTGCGCGAACTGCTGATCAGATGACGGAACTGTTCCGTCGGGATCTTGATCCAGGTGTTGTCTTCGCCGGTGACGATAAAGAGCTCTTTTTCATTGAGCAGATTACTGTCGATCAGGCTGTCGATCTGAGTGACCTGAGGCAGAGCCGGAAATTCGGACAATCCGTGTTTGTTTTTCAGACGGGTCAGTTCATCCGCAGACAGGGCCGTAAATTGCCGTCCCAGCTGATGTGCCAGCTGGTTAAGATCAAGAATACGGTTACCCGGTATAACAACCTGAACCTTTCCGTGGTCGTCTTTCAGAAAGATCACGTTGGCGACCCGGGCTGAATACGAAGCCGGAGGGTTGCTCTGCATAAGTCTGAACATATCCTCATCATCGGGAACGGAGTAGCGGATTTTCCAGTCATCCAGAACTTTCATTACGCTAGCTGGGATGGCCATAACAATTCCAATTTGAGCGTTACTGTGTCGTTTAAATATAGACAAGCAAAGGCGGAGCGCCGGATTTTTTTGGGCAGAACACAGAGTGTTCTGCGACAAATGATAATTTGTTGTCTGATGTCAGCTTTTATCGGCCACTTTCGCCTTAGCTGGAGACTGAATCCGGTATAAGTTGCGTAACCTTTGGTTAATAAACGTTGGTCAGCAGCGGAAAATTTTACAATCCGCCCGGATGGATCTGATGGTTTTGTCCGGTGCGTTTGCTGGGTGGAAGGCGAGGGGATATTGCAGTTGGTCAGCCTGGCCTGTTCTTTACACCGATGCGAAGCGTTCGGCATCGCCCAGCCAGCGCTGGATCAGAGGTTCGACTGCCCGGGGGTGTTGGGTCCAGATCTGCTGAGCCATATCGCGTACCTGGGGCAGCAGATCGCCGTCACGCTGAAGGTCTGCCACGCGCAGCATCTGCAGACCGGTCTGGCGGGTGCCGAGCATTTCTCCGGGGCCGCGGATCTGCAGATCCTGTTCGGCAATATAGAAACCGTCCTGGCTGTCGCGCATCACCTGAATNCGNTGTTTGCTGACAAACGACAGCGGTGATTTATACAGCAGCACGCAATGGCTTTTGGCGGCTCCACGTCCCACCCGGCCACGCAGCTGATGCAANTGAGCAAGGCCCAGACGCTCGGGGTTTTCGATAATCATTAAGCTGGCGTTAGGCACATCAACACCCACCTCGATCACGGTGGTGGCGACCAGCAAATCCAGCTCGTGNGCTTTGAAGCGTGCCATAACATCGGCTTTTTCGGCGGCTTTCATGCGCCCGTGCACCAGACCAATACGCAGATGGGGCAGGGCTTCGGCCAGTTCCTGGGCGGTGTTTTCCGCGGCCTGACACTGCAGAGCCTCGCTTTCTTCAATTAAGGTNCAGACCCAGTAAGCCTGNGCGCCTTCACCACCCTGCTCNACACTGGCNCAGGCGCTGTTTACCCGCTGAATCACTTCCGGGCGGCGCTGATCGGGAATNGCCACCGTGGTAATCGGACTGCGTCCGGGCGGTAACTCATCGATNACTGAAGTGTCGAGATCGGCGTAAGCGCTCATCGCCAGNGTGCGTGGAATCGGCGTGGCGGTCATGATCAGCTGATGCGGTTGCATGCCCTNCTGCTCGCCTTTTTCGCGCAGGGATAAACGCTGATGCACACCGAATCTGTGCTGCTCGTCGATGATNATCAGACCCAGCCGGGCGAACTGAACTTCATCCTGAAACAGCGCGTGGGTACCGACTACTAACTGAGCGTCACCACTGGCGATTTCGGCGAGNGATTTNTCCCGCGCTTTGCCTTTTACTTTACCGGCCAGCCAGCCCATGGATATGCCCAGTGGCTCAAACCAGCCGGATAAATTCTGCAGATGCTGTTCGGCGAGAATTTCCGTCGGGGCCATTAACGCCACCTGATAACCGGCTTCCAGTACGTCGCAGGCCGCCATNGCCGCTACCAGGGTTTTACCGGAGCCGACATCACCCTGTACTAANCTGAGCATGGGGTAGGGCTGCTGGATGTCTTTTTCNATTTCNCCGGTAACCCGCTGCTGCGCGCCNGTGGGTTTGAATGGCAGTTGCGCCAGTAACTTCTGCCGCAGTGTGCTGGCCGGTTTTATTGCCGGCGCCTGATCGGCCTGAACCTGAGCACGGATTTTAAACAGCGACAGCTGGTGGGCGAGTAACTCTTCGAGAATCAGCCGACGCTGTGCCGGGTGCTGACCGCTTTCCAGTAATTCCAGNCGNGTGTCGCGTGGTGGATTGTGCAGAAACAACAGGGCTTCTTTTAAGGTTGGTAAGCGCCATTGCTGCAGCCATTCCTGCGGCAGCATATCGGTTAANTCGACTTCGTTGTTGTGCAGATGNTCCAGCGCCTGCTCGTGTAATAAGCGCAGACGCTGCTGGCTGATGCCATCNGTGGCCGGATACACCGGNGTTAAGCTGGGCTCCAGCGGCAGGTCGAGGCCATCTTCAATGATCTGATATTCCGGGTGATAGAANTCCAGCCCGCTGGCGCCTCTTCTTGGTTCGCCNTAAAGACGCACGGTGGCACCGGTACTGAACTGTTTTTTCTGCGCAGCATTGAAGTGATAAAAACGCAGATTCACCACGCCGGTGTGATCCTGCACTTTGACCAGCAGGCTGCGGCGTTTGCCGAACAGTACANTTGAGCCTTTGACCTCGCCCTGAATCACNACGGAGCGCATCGGCTGCACGCCGCCGATGGGNGTGACGCGGGAGCGGTCTTCATAACGGAAGGGCAGGTGAAAATACAGATCCGCCAGCGTGCGGATCTGCAGTTTTTCCAGCTGACCCGCGAGTTTGGGGCCAACGCCTTTCAGGTCAGTGAGCTGACTCAGCAGAGCCATGGCAATCTCTCAGCTCANCGTGGGGTGTCGAGCCGGCAGCGGCCAGCGGTTTCCAGCAGCAGGTCGATGGCCTGACCGCGGGGGAAGCTTGCCCGCCANGCCAGTGCCACGGTGCGGTGTGGCCCCGGCTGTTTAAACGGNTTGGTAGNGACCAGCGTCTGATCGAGATTACTCACCGCCGATTCCGGCAGCACAGTAATCCCCAGCCCGGTGGCCACCATGTGTTTCAGTGTTTCCAGTGAGCTGCCTTCCAGCACACTGCCTAAACGCGTGTGGTGCTTGCGCGTCAGCGCCGGACAGAACTCAAACACCTGATCGCGGAAGCAGTGACCTTCGCCCAGCATCAGCAGATCTTCATCGGCCAGCTGGTCGGCTTCAATTTCATCCTGTTTGGTCCAGGGGTGATTCTTCGGCAGCACCACAACAAAGTTTTCATCGTACAGCGGGCGGGTCAGTACGTCCGGCTCGGTAAACGGCAGGGCNACGATNATGGCATCCAGTTCACCGTCTCNCAGCTGACGGCGCAGTACGCCGGTGTAATTCTCTTCCAGATACAGCGGCATCGTCGGTGCCTGCTGATGAATCTGTGGCACCAGATGCGGGAACAGATATGGCCCGATGGTAAAAATCGCACCCAGTTTCATCGGTGAGCTGAGCTGATCCTTACCNGANTTGGCCAGCTCTTTGATGGTGCGGGCTTCTTCCAGTACACGCTGCGCCTGAGCGACGATACGTTCACCCAGAGGCGTAACAGACACTGAGCTCTTGCTGCGTTCAAANATGGCAACGTCCAGCTCACCTTCGAGNTTTTTAATGGCCACACTCAGGGTTGGCTGGCTGACAAAACATTTCTCTGCCGCGCGGCCAAAATGGCGTTCCTGCGCCAGAGTGACGATGTANTTGAGTTCAGTAAGGGTCATAAACGCCTCGCTTATTGTCAGCCTGTATGATTTTCAGAGCTACGATTNAACATACCTATTGATGTTACCTTTATACAGGGGCTGGATAAAGACTGAAAGCCACGTAAGATGCGCATATTGGCTGAAGTCCTGATTTCCAACAAAAAGGGCACATCGCAAAGCGCAGGAGAAATTACTATGGCTCGTATTCTGATCGTGGGCGCCGGTGATATCGGTGGACATCTGGCAGAAAGACTGGTGACGGCCGGGCACGAGGTATGGGGACTCAGACGTTCCNACAANCCTCTGGCNGANGGTGTGACACTGATNCAGGCNGACGTTGCTGAACCGGACACGCTGGAAGACCTGCCNGAGAATCTCGATATTCTGGTGTACAGCGTGGCGTCGNCGGCGTTTTCCAAAGAAGGCTATCATGAGTACTACTATCGTGGTCTGAAGCACATTCTGCGNGCACTGAAAGATCAGACGCTGAAGCATANNTTNTTNGTTTCCAGCTCCAGTGTTTACCATCAGATGGATGGTGAGTGGGTGGATGAAACCTCAGAAACCAACCCAACCAGTTTCNCCGGTAAAGAAATGCTGGCGGCGGAAGAAGCCCTGCTGAAAGACAAAGCGCCAGCAACGGTTGTGCGTTTCACCGGTATTTATGGNCCNGGCCGTACCCGTATGATCCGCCAGGCGCAGANCGGCAGTCATTGCGACCCNGAGCCGCCGGTNTGGACCAACCGCATCCACCGTGATGATTGTGTCGGTGTGCTGGAACTGCTGGTCAGCAAAGCCATTNCCGGTGAAGCGCTGGAAGAAATTTATCTCGCGACCGACGACGAACCNGCAACGCTGTTCGATGTNCTGGAATGGATGAAAGANCGTATTGGCGATGTTGAGCCAGACCACGATGTNCCGGAAGCGNCGCGCCGTGCCAACCGCCGCTGTTCCAATAAGCGNCTGCGNGCTCTGGGTTATGAATTTAAATACAGCAATTATCGTGAAGGCTACGATGAGATGCTGATCGAGATGGGACTGGTCTGATTTTCATTTTNCCGCTTCGTTTTCAGGCTGNAGANGTNAGGNTGNAGAGGTCAGNCATAAAAAAAGCGCTCAGTGGAGCGCTTTTTTTATGGGCTTTTGCAGTCTGACTTCTGCAGCCTGAAACAGCGNGGAAATTAATCCAGNACCATCACNGCTTCCATTTCCACACCGGCGTCTTTTGGCAGTTGGGCNACGCCNACTGCTGCNCGGGCTGGGTATGGCTGGGCAAAGTACTGCGCCATGATTTCATTCACTTTGGCGAAGTTGCCGAGGTCAGTCAGGTAAATATTTACCTTCACGATCTGCTGCAGCGAACCGCCTGCGGCTTCACACACAGCAGTCAGGTTTTTAAATACCTGATGAATGCGTTCTTCGATACCGCCTTCGACGATTTCCATGGTTTCCGGCACCAGTGGAATCTGACCGGACAGATACACAGTGTCGTTTACTTTGACAGCCTGAGAGTAGGTACCGATGGCGGCAGGGGCTTTATCAGTGTGAATAATTTCGCGGGCCATGTTTGCTTCCTTTTTACGTAAGGCAAGAGGGTAAACCGGCAGTGGGAATTAACTGCCAGACTGATTACGGGTGCGGACGATCTTGTTAACGCCGCGTATGGTACGCAGGCGGCGGATGGTGCGTGCCAGATGTTTACGGCCGTGAATGCTCAGGGTCAGGTGAGTGACACTGAGGCGGGCATCGCGTTCTTCGACACTGATTTTCTCGATGTTGGCTTCCGCCTGAGTGACGGCGCTGGCCAGCTCGGCAATAATGCCACGNCGGTTTTCCAGATAGACTTTGAGGTCCACGGTAAACTCGCTGTCGATGTCTTTATCCCAGCTGAGAATGACGCATTTTTCCGGATTATCGCGGAATTCTTCGACGTTTTTGCAGTTCTCAGTGTGAATCACCAGGCCACGGCCGGAGCTGACGTAACCAATAATCGGATCGCCGGGAATCGGGCTGCAGCATTTAGCGAAATTCACCACCAGACCTTCCGTGCCTTTGATCGCCAGCGGCGATTCGTGCACGTTGTCGAGATCCACTTCAGTGCCTTTGTGGGCAACCAGCAGGCGGCGCGCTAACAGCGGTGCCATACGGTTACCGGAACCAATGTCTTCCAGCAGATCGTCAAGCGAATCCATGCCGGTTTCTTTCAGTACCAGATCCAGATGCGCCTGATCGATATCGCTGAGGGTTTTACCGAGGCCATCCAGTGCTTTATTCAGCAGGCGCTCACCCAGAGCAACGGATTCAGAGCGACGCTGGCTCTTCAGGTAATTACGGATATTCGAACGTGCTTTACCGGTAACCACGAAATTGAGCCAGGCGGGATTCGGCTGCGCCGCCGGAGCGGTCACAATCTGTACTGTCTGGCCGTTCTGCAGTTTGGCACTTAACGGCGCCAGCTGGCGGTTAATGCGGCAGGCAATACAGTGATTGCCTACATCGGTGTGTACTGCATAAGCGAAGTCGATGGCGGTGGNGCCGTTCGGCAGTTCCATGATTTTGCCTTTCGGCGTGAAGACGTAAATCTCGTCCGGGAACAGGTCGACTTTTACGTGCTCAACGAATTCGATCGGGCTGCCGGCATTTTTCTGCAGTTCGAGCAGGTTCTGTACCCATTGGCGCGCACGCTGGGTGCCGCTGGTGTGATCGCCTTCGGCTTTATACAGCCAGTGAGCGGCAATACCATGGTTGGCCATGGCTTCCATTTCTTCGGTACGGATCTGCATTTCCACCGGCAGGCCACCAATACCAATTAAAGTGGTATGCAGTGACTGATAGCCGTTGGTTTTCGGAATGGCGATGTAATCTTTGAAGCGGCCGGGAATCGGCTTATACAGGCTGTGCAGGGCGCCAAGAATGCGGTAACAGGAATCAACGGAGTCACAGATAATACGGAAGCCGTACACATCCATAATATCGCTCAGTGATTTACGCTGATCACGCATTTTGCTGTAGATGCTGTACAGATGCTTCTCTCGGCCAACCACCCGGGCAGAAATATTCACTTCGGTCAGGCGGCCACGCACAGCGGTGGCAATGTTGTTAACCACTTCGGAACGGTGACCGCGGGCGGCAGCAACCGCTTTGCGGATCATCTCCGAACGCATCGGGTACATGGCTTCGAAGCACAGATCTTCCATTTCCACGCGGATGCTGTTGAGACCCAGGCGGTTGGCGATCGGTGCGTAAATATCCAGTGTTTCCCGGGCAATACGGCGGCGTTTATCCGGGCGCAGGGAGCCCAGGGTGCGCAGGTTGTGCAGACGGTCGGCGAGTTTTACCAGAATAACGCGGATATCACGCGCCATGGCCATGGCCATCTTCTGGAAGTTCTCAGCCTGCTGCTCTTCTTTGCTTTCGAAATGGATATTGGTCAGCTTGGAAACACCGTCCACCAGTTCCGTGACCACATCACCGAACTGCACGGCGAGGGCGGATTTGGGCACACCGGTATCTTCAATCACGTCATGCAGCATAGCGGCCATCAGACTCTGATGGTCGAGGTGCATATCGGCGAGGATGTTGGCAACAGCCAGAGGGTGGATGATGTAAGGTTCGCCGCTGCGGCGGCGCTGACCATCATGAGCCTGTTCGGCGTAGAAATAGGCGCGGCAAACCTGCTGAATCTGACTTGCGTTCAGATAATGGGAAAGCCGCTCCGATAAAGCATCTACTGTGGGCACTTAAGCTTGATTCCTGCAGCAGCTTAAAAGTGCTGCTGATCTGCCTGTTCTGCTGCAGCTTCCTGTGCGGCCATAGTGGTTGGGGTCACCAGGCTTTCTGCGATTTCACGCAGAGCCAGAACGGTAGGCTTGTCGTTTTCTTCAGCAACCAGAGGCTCTGCACCCTGTACCGCGATCTGACGGGCACGTTTGGTGGCCAGCATGACCAGCTCAAAGCGGTTATCAACGTTGGTTAAGCAATCTTCTACGGTTACGCGTGCCATGGGTATTCCTGTGGGTACGTTAAGTACGATTAATATGGGGTACGTTGAGTACCTTGATAAGTCAGTACATTAAAATCTTCTGAACCGGCTATTTTAACTGAAATTCAGCCGAATGAAAGTGTTCTCCTGCGGCGGATGTGTGATCGCCGTTGTGTTGTTGCTGTGTCAGGCAGGGTAAAGATTTGCCTGAATAGCCAAACCGGGTTGGCGGCAGCGCGCCGGGGCGGCAGAATTATGGCTGTTTTCCTTCTTTCCCTACCTGAAGAAATGTTATGACACTCAAACCTCTGAAGCGCAGAAAGCTTCTGTCCCTTGGTGGCTCCCTGCTGATGGCTGCGCCTTTTATGAGCCTCACCGCCTGCGGTTCTTCCTCGTCTTCCGGCAACCGCAGCAGTGATTCCGGTTTACCCGACAGCGGCACAGATACTGATCTGAGCGCGACCTCTGACTGGGCATCGGGCGGCACGGACCTGATCACAGCGGATTTCCCTGACACCTCGATTTTCTCATCTTCAGGCAGCTGCTCTCTTTCCCTGACGCAGAACCTGACGGTCGGCCCCTGTTACATTGGTGTGAATGAGCGCGAGGATATTTCTGAAGGTGAAAGCGGGTTGCCAATGCAATTCTGCATGCAGCTGGTGGATGAAGACTGCAATCCGCTGGCCGGCTATCTGATTGAGATCTGGCACTGTGATACGCGCGGTCTGTATTCCGGCGATACCAGCGATGAGGACGTGGACGATACCTCCACCTGGGCTGGCGGTTTCTGCACCAGTAATAACTCAGAAGCGGTGGCCAGTACCTGGTTCCGCGGCGAACAGACCACAGATGCCGATGGCCGGGTGAATTTCAAAACCTGCTTCCCGGGCTGGTACCGTGGGCGCACCATTCATATTCATTTCCGTGTACGCAATGGCAGTGGCGATTATGTTGTGTCGCAGTTCTGCTTCTCCGACAGCTTTGCCCGGGAGATATGCACCACCCATGAACTGTACCGCAGTCGTGGTGAACAGGACCGTACGCTGGCCAGTGGCCGTGATTCGGTATTTCCGGCTGAGGGATATGAAGAGTTTATGCTCAATATTGAGCAGAATGAGGACGGTACTCTGCTGGCCTATAAACGTGCGGTGATTTCGGTCTGACGACTGGCGGCTTTAATAACCGCGGGCTGACTGATTGTGGGTTTAGCGGTCGTGGGTTTAGCGGTCGTGGGTTTAGCGGTCGTGGTTTAGCTGTCGAGGGCTGAGTGGTTAGTGTGTGAACGGAAGTAATAAGAGCCCAATAAAAAAGCGGTGATAATAATCACCGCTTTTTCGCTCAGGAGTCCTGTTGTAACAGATCCTGCAGGGTCGCTTTGTGACGCTCCTGCTGAGCTTCCAGACGGTGGCGGCGGGCGATTACAATGGCGCGCAGCTCTTCTACCGTATTCTCAAAGTTATCGTTGATGATGAGGTAGTCGTATTCGCCGTAGTGGCTCATCTCATTACGGGCGTCACGCATGCGGCGCTCAATGGTCTGCTCGTCGTCCTGTCCGCGTTTCTGCAGGCGTTCGCGCAGGGCGGCGATGGATGGCGGGGCGATAAATACACTGACGGTATCCGGCATCAGGCGGCGCACCTGTTCAGCGCCCTGCCAGTCGATTTCCAGGATCACGTCACGGCCCTCGGCCAGCTCAGATTCAACCCATTCCTGTGATGTGCCATAAAAATTATCGAACACCTGAGCGTGTTCGAGAAAGGCTCCACGGCCAACCATCTCGCGGAAATCTTCGACTGCGGTGAAGTGGTAATCTTTACCGTTTACTTCGCCCGGGCGCGGGGCGCGGGTGGTATGGGATACCGATACACCGATATAGCCGGTACTTTCTAACAGCCCTTTTACCAGACTGGTTTTGCCTGCCCCGGAGGGCGCTGAAAAAATAAAAAGAGTACCGATCATGAGGCTGGTTCCGGCTGAGTGGAGAAAATGAATCCGATGTAACCGCTAAGTATAACGGATCATTGGCCCGCTGTAAGAATTCACTGCGCGACTAAATGCGATCCGCTATGCGACTCTGTGACTTCACTGATACTGTGTTCTAACTCAGTAAAATACGGGTTCCAGGTCAGGCGGGCATGATACTTACCGTCTTCGCGGAATCCCCAGGCGGAGAACCAGAAATCTTTGCGCTGTTGCGGCGGCACCGCGTCCTGCTGACCATTATTCAGCATGATGTAGCTGCCATCTTCGCCGACATAGGGGTTGGCTGGTGAGAAGACGACACTCATGTGCGAGAAGTTACTGATGCGCTGCTGCGGTAAGTAACTCGGCAGCCGGGACACTCGCTGGTCGGCCGTGGCGGAAATATCTTCGTCGCCGTACCACACCAGACGTGAAGACGGGTTGGTAAAATGCTGACTGAATGCCTGCAGTGTTTTATCCGGTTGCAGCACACTGTCATCCTGACTGATGGTGATCAGTGCCGGGCGATCAAATCCTTTTTCTTCCAGCAGCGCCTGCACATCTTTGACCGATTGATAGTATAGCGCCGAGGCGTTGGTGGTCAGGGATTCGTAGCGCAGAATATTGTCTTCCGCATCGACATCGACCCAATTCCACAAATACGAAACCACCGGACTGAGCGCCAGCAGTGACTGACTGATGGGATAAAAGCCGGGCGAAAATAACAGCAGCCCGGCGACTTCTTTGTGTTCTATGGCATAGCTGGTGACCAGATTTCCACCGGTGGAAAACCCTCCCAGCCAGACTTCATCAACGTCTTCGGAAAGTAATTCCGCCTGGTGAGCGACAACGCCGGTCCAGTCGTCGTAGTGGGCAAGTAAGGTATCCGCCGGTCGGGTGCCGTGGCCGGGTAACAGAATACTGCGCACTAACCAGCCGTCTGCCGCCATGATCTTCGCGATGTCACGCATATAACCTGGGCTGTCACCGAGCCCGTGCACCAGCAGTATGCCGCGGCGTTTACCCTGTACTGAGTCTGCGGCCGGCTGCATTTCAAACGGCGAATTCAGATCGGTTTCACGTTCGTGATTGGCAGTAATAAATGCCCGGTGTGTTTTTACCCACTGGCGCGTCACTGTTTGATATCCGGCAAAGGTCGGCTGATCGTAATCCGGTAATTGTTCGCCTGATGGTTTAAATGATGCAGAATCCGGTGGTGTGGCACAGCCGCTCAGCAACAGTGACAGAACAGCGATTAATGCGGACAGAACGCCGGGTAAGGAGCGGAAAAATAAACAGCAATTCAGCGGGCTCTGGTTTAACGGGCTCCGGTTTAACGGGCGCTTGTTTAACAGGCGATGTGGGACATTCAGCACAATAACCTCTGGGGCTAAAAATAATGATGGCTGCAGTCAGGGAGACTGGCGAACGGAAATATACCGCATAAGTAATATTACGTTATTGGTGCGATATTCACGCACAAAGTTCTCGGCTTCAAAGATGACAAAAGGATATTCCTGCTGCGGTATATCAAGAGCCGAATAAAAATTCGGTTAACCGGACTGGCTTATTTAGTCTAATATCAGAAGTCTGGTCTGTATCCACTATGGATGGCTTGCAGTATTCCCTATAAAACTTTTTAGCTAAGGAAATAAGCTCGATGGCTTTCGATTATGGCAGTCAGTCTCTTGGTATCCCCAATCCATTCAAGACTGAGGGTAAAATCCGCCTGCTGGCAGGCATCCTCATCACCGCGCTGTCGGTGTTACCTCTGATCAGTATTTCAGCAACGTTAAAAGAGAACCCGGCGCGTGCGTGGGGACAGGTGGTTATCGGCCTGTTCCTGATGACCTGGGGACTGCGTCTTATTGCCGTTGGTGCGATGCAGCTGTTCCGCTTTTATGTCGGTCGTTCGGTACCTTCCTCACTGGCCTTTAACCGTAATGCCAGTGAGCGTGAAAATGCTGAAATTGAACGCACCAGCGGCAGCCTGGCGTATAACTCTGAACGTCTCGAATCCATGATGATGGGGCGTAAGAACACTACCTTCTCAGAACCTCTGGGCTGGATGTCCCGTCTGGTACACTCACTGATTCCCAAGCTGGTTCTGGCGCCTTACCCGGTACGTAACTTTGTGCAGGAATTAGCCGGTGTGGTTGCTTCTACGCTGGTGGCTCTGGTGGCATTTGGTCTGTCTTATTTTGTGACGGCGACCGGTCTGGCTGGTGACAGCGGTGATTTTATTATTCCGGTGATGTCTCTGCTGTTGCTGGTGTATCTGGTCTTTATCTGGCGCACAGCAGCGAAAAACATGGTGTCTGAGCGCAGTCAGGATCTGCATAAAAAAGGCGTTGCCGGTATCAGCCGCCTGTTTGTCTTTGCTCTGGTTGTGCCTGTGCTGCTGGGTTATGGCTATTCCTGGGTGGCCGCGAATACTAACCCGCACTATATGGAGCAGGCGAACAGCGTGATTAACAGTCTGTTGACGTTCAGTGCCTGGCTGAATCTGGGTCTGTTACTGATCGCTGCGCTGATTGTTGTGATTCCAACTTTCTTCCTGGTGCGCGAGCGTCTGAAAATGGCGGTGACCTCCACCAGTGTCAGCGAATTCCGTGAAAATATGCAGGAGTCTGTGCATCCGAACGAAATTTTTATTAACACCGAAAACATCGTTCTGGCTAACCGCCGTTATAAAGAAGTGCCTAACCGTGTGTACCGCGACTTTGAACCGCGTCTGGAAGAGCAGGGGCAGGGTAAAGGTACCTTCAATGGCCAGCTGCTGATTGAAACTCAGCCAGCGTATCAGCCAATGAGCCTCAGCGGTCTGTTTAAAAAGGTCCGCCTGTTCAGCACCATTGGTGGTCAGTTGCTGACCGTAGGCAGCGCCGCACTGCTGTATGTGCTTTTCAACAAAGGCTTTACCGTTTATCACGATATTAAAGGCCTGTTTCTGGGGCTGCAGCATTCACGCAGTTCTGAAAACGTTATGGCATTTTTTACCGCCGGTGGTCAGGAACTGAGCACGATTCTGACGCTGCTGTTTACGCTGCTGACCGTGGCGTTTACTGCCCGTATGCTGAGTAATCTGGCGCATATGTTCTGGTCAGAAATCCAGTTCGACAGCCTGCTGATGTCGGTAAAAATGGAAGGTACCTATACTGAAAGCAAAATCTCCACCGGTATGGCTTACAACGATTCTACCCGTTCCGAAAACGTGGTGGTGCGTACCTCTATGACACCATGGATTCTGACTTCCCGTATCCTGACGTCTACCTATGCCACCTCAGGTATGAAAAACCTGGAAATGCCACGACTCATTATGTCGATGGATGCCAATGATCAGGAACTGGATACCATTATTGGTGAGATGCGCGACTTCCTGCGTGAGCGCGAATCCATTGCCTCCATTAATAATGAAAAAGATCTGGCCAATGCCGAACGCATTTATCAGGTTAACAGCATCAGTAAATCGGATAGTCCGGAACAGGCGAAACTGACGGATCAGGCGACATCCGGTCAGCTGGAAGATCTTTCTGAAAGCGAAGGCGAACCGCAACCGCAGTAAGCTTATTTACTGCGCATAAAATATCCGGTGCCAGTTTTATGCTGGTGCCGGGATTTCAATCTTGTATGGGCAGCTTTTCGTAAGGGGCCAAAAAAAATGTCCCTCTTTGATTGTTTCCCCTCGTGAAACATTTTAAAAGGATTGCCAGGGTGATTTGAGAAAATCTTCTTTTAAATCTTTATTTCTTAATCAAAAGCAGACAAAGTGTTAAATTGACGTTCATTGCTGACTTCTTTGTCGGTAGTGTTTCTCAGATGCATATCTAATTTTATTTTGGATGATTTTTGAACAAGGAGTCCCGATTGCTAAAGGATTTTGATAGTCAACTGAAGATAAATATTCAGGCGTCGGCGCCTGTTGTTCAGATAATCAGTCACGAAACTTTGCGTATTCGGGCCTGCTGTATTCAGGCAGCTTCAGATCTGAACAGAGATCTCTATGTCTGGAATATGCCCCAGGGCTTGAGGAAATACGATTTTGATGACAATTCCCGGGAACCGGAGGATGAGGGAGAACAGCCTCAGGAAGTACTGGATTGGCTGCGTGATTTCGCTTCAGAAGATGAAGAGCCTGAATTCATTCTGCTGCTGGAAGACTTCCATCATTTCCTTAACGAGCACACCCTGATCAGCCGCTTGCGTGCATTTGCAATAGCTGTTGCCAGCCGGGAAATCAATAACGTCACGGTTGTGCTCTCCCAACCTGCGCCTTTGCTGCCTCCAGAATTGGAGAAAGAAGTGCAGGTTATTGAAATGCCATTGCCCGATACTGATGACCTGAAAACCCTGATGCGGCAGGCATGCGATCGTTATAATCTGGATGACAGGGATTATCAGGAGTCATCTGCTCTGATCGAGTCTGCGCTTGGCCTGTCAACCAGTGAGGCTCAGCTGGCTTTCTCAAAAGCCGCATGCCAGTTCAAGCGCCTCACCGAATCTGAAATCCCCTTTATCGTCAAAGAAAAAGAGCAGGTGATTCGTAAAAGCGGACATCTTGAATACTTTCATCCAAAAGCCACGCTCGACGATATCGGCGGCCTGGATAACCTCAAATCCTGGCTGGATCGACGTCGTCAGTCGTTTACCGAACATGCTCGTGAATTTGGTCTGGAAACTCCAAGAGGTGTGTTACTACTGGGTTTACCGGGCACGGGTAAAAGCCTTGCAGCAAAAGCCGTGGCGAATGCCTGGCAACTGCCTTTGTTGCGTCTGGATATGGGCAAAATCTATGGCGGCATTGTCGGTCAGTCCGAGGCGAACATCCGCTCAGCCTTGCAAACGGCTGAGGCGCTGGCGCCCAGTATTCTTTGGGTTGATGAAATTGAAAAAGGCCTGTCGGGTATGCAAAGTTCTGGTGCAACCGATGGCGGCACGACATCCCGGGTGCTGGGGACTTTTCTGACCTGGATGCAGGAAAAAGAAAAGCCGGTGTTTGTAGTAGCAACTGCTAACCATATTGCGCAATTGCCGCCTGAGTTACTGCGGAAAGGCCGGGTTGACGAAATTTTCTTTGTAGATCTGCCGGTACAGCAGGACCGGAAAGACATTATTTCGATTCACCTGAAACGTCGAAACCGGTTGGATGATTTTTCATCTGCAGAACTGGATGAACTGGCGATCGCCAGCAAGGGCTTCACCGGGGCTGAACTGGAAGAAGCCGTCAAGGAAGCCATGTTTCTGGCTTTTGACGAAGGGCATCAATTAAACAAGGACGATATTCTTAAGGCCATTAAGGTCACTTCTCCGCTCTCTTTAACCATGGCCGAAATGATTAATGACACTCGCGCCTGGACCAAGGGGCGCGCTGTGGCCGCCAGCTCGGCAGAGCCAGAAGCTCTGGACCCATTCAGCAGTAAAAAGCCGCGGCTCAAACAGGAAGGCGAAAACCCGTTCGTCAGAAAATAATCAGGACTGCTTGTTATGGAAAACCCGTTTTTTACTGCTCTTGAACAACAGGGCTTCAAGGCTGCGACACTGGACAATCAGACCAACAATGTTCTGATGCCGTTTATGCATTACCTGAACAACAGCATCAAGGCTCTGGAGAACAAGGAAGTCAGCTGTGAATGGAAGCCTGTTGCTACCAAGCGTTATCAGCTCAAGCCAGACAAACGGATCTGGCAATTGTTGCCGGTGAGTGAAATTGAGATCAAGGGCGGCAAGGAAGGGTGGTTCGAGATTATCTCCGTCGATAGTGAGTTACCTGGTGCCGATTTTGACCCTGATGAAAAAGATCCAATTCAACAGGGCAAAGGCAAAGGACGGCGAGAGACGGCGATACCCGACAGTGGATATGACGCCTCAGATTACCAGCTGTACTTACCTGATCTTGAATTAGATGATGACCCAGTCTCATGGAGCGGTTATCAGCTGAAACTGCGCCCCTTGGCTGTTCAGCTTGATCAGCTGGAGTCGGTTTATATCGACGGCCAGCCATGTAAGGTGACAAAGCAGACTGACGCTCGCCTGATGCTGCAAGGCCATGTGAAAGCCAGCAGTAAACTGTCCGTTGACGGGCAAGACACGCCTTTCACCCTGATCAAAGGACTGGACGAATCCCGGCTTAAGCAATGGCAAGCCAAACCTGAAGGTAATGGCTGTCTGCTGTTTTCAGAGTCCCGGCCGCAGGTCGAGGGACATAAACTTGAAGATGTTACCAGTAAGCAACTGGCTGGGCTGAGTTGCGGTCACTTTCAAAGCCTGGGGCAATCCTTGCAAAGTGATCATTGGGAGTTGAAACCTGAAAGTACCGGCAAAAAGGACGGCACAAAAGGCAGTAGTCAGGTTCTGATACTGGAAAGTCGTGGTGATGAAAAGCTAGAGGATTCTGGCGATCTTAGATGCACGGCTTTCCCTGAACTGCTCTGGACCGTGGAGTCTGCCAAAGTCGAAGAAAAATGGATTCAGCTGATCGAAAAAGAAGGTGGTGAAGATACAGGCAAGTCTGCTCTGGATTATTTCTTTGAGGAAAAGGTCTCTATCAGGAGTTCTAACTACAAAGAATTCTCTGTAATCGATCGACGAAAAGATGAACGCCAGATTTTATTGGGAGAAAAAAACAAAAAAGGTGGAAGTCTTTACCCAAATCCGCAAGGTGGAAATAACGAACTTACAGTTCGCGTAGATACAAACCAGCTCAAACGCCAGAAAGAAGCCATCAACCAACTGATGAATCGCCCTTCAGCAGGCCACTGGCCTCTGATTCATATGCTGCAAAAACGTGAGCAAACACGCTGGCCAGACGTAACCCCCGTTCAAATCCCTGAGTCCGGCTGGACAGTACTGACAGACCCGAACTTCGATGGCTGTGATCGTCAACGCGAGTTTGTCACCAAGGCTCTGGCGAACGAAGATTTCACCATTCTGGATGGCCCGCCAGGCACAGGTAAAACCACCACCATTCTTGAACTGATCATGCAGCTGGTATTGCAGGGCAAGCGCGTTTTGTTGTCTGCATCCACTCATGCCGCGATCAATAATGTGCTGGAAAGAGTAAAAGAAAGTGACAAGTTATCCGAGCACATATTTCCACTAAGAATTGTTCCTAGAAATGACACCGACAATCGTAAAGCAGATGGCGTGGAAGACTATGTATTTGAGACTCTGAGTGCAAACTACCTTGAAGAGGAAAATGATTATACGATCAGTCACCAGATTATCCTTGACTCATCGAACCTGGTTTGCGGAACAACCAATGGAATATTGGGATTGTTTGATAAAAAACGTTATCCGGAAATCGATGTTGATAAAGGCGAACCGCCGTTTGATGTGATGATCATCGACGAGTGCAGTAAAACCACCTTTCAGGAATTCCTGGTGCCCGCCCGCTTCGCCAAACGCTGGGTATTGGTAGGCGACGTGCGTCAGTTATCACCGTTTACTGATCGTGAGCAGATCGTAGCCAACCTCGATAATCTGATGCTGGTTCCGCCAAGGGGAAAAGGCGCAAACAAAACAGCTGCTCAGAATTTACCTCCCTCCATCCAACAAGCTTGTTTCCTGCTGGAAGAGCTTAGAGGTGATCATCAAAGGCCCTATTCACAGCCAATGTTGGTGCCTGTTACCTGTGATGTTGCAAACGCATTGGTTAAAGAAATTAGAGCACGCACTTCGCTGCCAAAACTTGCCAAGGGCCTCGATAACCTGTTGGTCGTGATGGTAAACGAGGGACGCAATGCTGATCACCATCAGGTTGGGGTTAAACAAATTCAGCAGAAGCCGGATCAACTGTATCGTCACAATCTATGTTTCGTCGAAGAAGGTTGTCTGGGCGAGATTGCTCGATGGATTCCTGACGATATGTTGATACTGCATCCCGATTGGTGCCTCACTTCCCAAGCAGCGCAGCATCGATTTTCGGGAACTGGCTGTAAGTCGTTCAAAGTTAAAACCACTGATTACACGGATACCATGCAGGTTCATAAGGAATTGCTCGACCGTATTGACAGCACTAAGTGGTCGGAAGAGGTGTGCTGGCGTCTGGAGCGTGAATACTGGCTGCGGTTATCGGCCAACCAGAAACAAAAAACCGGCTATCTGGAGGACACCCTGAACCGCCTGTTTCCCAAATCGGTATCGGCAGATGGCCGTATTCATATTCTTAAAAACATCGCTTTCCCATCCATTCTGGAGGCGTTGTCGGGTGATGGTCTGGTTAAACGTAAGAGTGATGATCCAACGACCTTGAATCAGGGGTTTAATGCCCGAGAAAAGTCCCTGCGTCATACCACTTTGAATTATCAGCACCGTATGCACCCGGATATATCCAAATTCCCTCGGCAGCAGTTTTACCCCGAGGGTGTTCTGGCGGATGGCGGTAAAACGGCTTCTGACCGGGCATGGCAATACACAAGGTATAAGTCTCGTAATATCTGGTTGGATGTGCGGGGAACAACTTTGCCGGGCAATAATAACAAGCAAGAAACACAGGCTCTGATCGCCGAGCTGAAAGCGTTTTGTGATTGGGCGGAAGGAAAAAGAAAAAACAAAAAAGGCGAAGCCTTTGATGTTGCGATTTTGACCTTCTACCAAGGTCAGGAAAAAGCCCTGAGGGAAGCTCTTCAAAAATTGCCGGGTAATGCCAACCGTTACGCACGGTTTAATTACAAAGGCATATCGATCAAACTGGCGACGGTGGATTACTTCCAGGGCCAGGAAGCGGATGTGGTGTTCCTGTCGATGGTGAATACCCATCGTGATGGTTTTATGGATTCGCCCAACCGTCTTAACGTTTCCATTACCCGTGCCCGCTATCAATTGGTGATTTTGGGTCATTACGGCTATTTCAGTGGCGAAGATAAGGTCAAGGATCGGTCGAAAAAAGCTTCGAATACTCTCGAACTAAAAGCGCTCGCGAAATCATGCGAGTCAATACCATCGAAAATTGCAAATCAGTCGCACCACAATGCAGTCAAGAAAGGGAAGTCTCGATCATGAGTAATCGTCAAAAACGCCAGATGAAGTCCTTTTCAGATTTGAAAGGGAGCTTCGAAACACAGGGGCCGGTAGATGAAGCTTGCAAGCATTCCACACTAGTCAAAGAAAATGATAACAAAACAGGCTCACTGGCCTTAACACTGGCCAGAACCGTTCAGCTGAAACGTTATCCCGTGATTGCCAAGGTCATGTTTTTGCGGGAGAGACCCGATTTGGTCTCCTTGCTAAAGGGCGTGCAAAACAAGCCTGCTGATATGCCGCCTCGACTGACCGCATATCTCAAGCGGGAAGCACTGTGGGATGAATCAGGCATTACAGATAAGGGTCAGCAAGTCATCGATAGCGGCTTGTTCGAAGCCAAAGAGCGCGGTCTTTACCATATCTGGTACACGGATAATGATCCGCTATTGGGAACTCGCCCAGTCATGATGCAGCTGGATACGGCGTTCTTTGACCCCAATATGCAAAGCTGGAAAAAAGGGCCAGATGCAGCCCGGTCTGAATTCCAGGTAAAGCAACCGTTTCAGCTAAACGTCTTTGAAGGGTCCTTCGCCGATCGTAACAAGTCTGAATTGAAGAATATCACCCTGCAGCTGGCATCGCTCGAACCCGAAGTGATTTGCTCACCCGAGAAATCAGCAGAGATTCAGCTTGAATGGACACTGGGTTTTTCAGCATCGCAGCTTAGCCTGCAAGGCCAGCTGGATATGCTGAACTTTCAAACTCAGGGTGGCCAGAACAAAGCCAGTTCACGTCCAGAAACCCTGGACCTCTCCATTGATGATTTTGGTTATCGCCTGAACGATGTAATGGTCTCTATAGCCGAAGAACTCGACGGTCATTGGCTGCCCGAAGAGCGGCGTGTGGAGACTCAATTGGAACAGATTCAGCGTTATCCATCAGCGGTGCAGAAATTCCAGATCGACAGTTTTAATCGCTCGGGGCTGACAACAGCTATGGGTGAATTTCATTCTGTTCTGGCCCGTCACATTCCTGTTCAGCCCGCTGGCCAGGCTGACGCAGAGAAATGGCAGCACTTCTGGCTGGAAGACTTCTACAGCCGAAAATACCAGTCATCGACAGAGGCGCGTAAACAACAGTCGGAATGGCTGGATCATATCGCCTTGAATGACTTCGAGTTACCACTTAAAGAACAACACTCTCTGTTGTCTGAGCTATCTCGTGAAAGCCATCCACAGGCCTATTGGCATATTGCGGCGATGGCAGACCTTACCCCGACCAGAAGCCGAAAGCTGCGCATGCCGATCAGTCTGGTAAATGGTGACCCACTTGATCTTGGTGCGTTGCTGGAACAGCTGACGGGCGGCGAATACATTGAACACATCATCTATTCAGATCGTTACGTTCATACCCCACGTCAGAGCCGCAACCTGAACCATGTGGCTTCTTGCCTTGCCGATGCTGAAGGCTTGCTGTTGACGCTGGATAAGCAGCATGGAAAAGAAGCCGAACTGCCAGACAACTGGTCGCGGGAAATCCTGCAAAAGCAAAATGATAACCACGGTCGCTACTGGATTCTGATAGGTTCTCAGCACATCTGGTGCTGGGAGTGCACCAGTGGACTGGATTTTATTCGTGAGAATGGTGGGCAATTCATTGTTGATGGCTCACCCACTTTCACGCCTAAAGAGGTGACAGAGCTACCTCAGTACTTGCAAAACCAGATCAAAAACACCGAAGCGGAGGTTTTCTGATGACACGGATCGTACCTCGCCAGGAGCAATTTCGAATTGATTACCAGAATGAGTATTTACCGCCTTTATTCAGCAAACAGGCGTCTGATGCAGACTTCAGCAGAGACCTACCTCAGCCTGATACTGACTTTCTGACAAATGTTGTCTCCATGTCGCGTCTGACCTTGCTGATTGCCTGTGAGCAACTAAGAGAAGACTCACTGATTCAAGCCATTAAAGAACAGGCCGAGCAAGGTATTCGTATTTATCTGCTGCTGGGCGACAAAAACGCCAACAAGGCGGCAATTGATACCCTGTCTGGTCGTTGTCTGATTCGTACCGGCGTGAGCCAGCAAGGTGCTTTGGTACTGGTGGATCACACCACCACGCAGGCACAAGGGCTGTTGTTGATGTCGGGTCAGCCTCTGTTATCTGCAGATCAAGCTGCCTGGGGAATCCAGCTGGAGCCGCAGCAGATCGATGGCATTTTCCGAAGCTTCTGCAAACTGTTCTGGGAGCAGAGCAATGAGGAATACCTGCAGCAGAACCAGCAGCAATCCAGCGTGCAACATCCGGATGGCACGGTCGTTACCAACCACTCCCATCAGTTATGCGGCACCTTGAACGATTGCCTGAGCGATACCCTGAACCAATTACAAGGCGCCACTCATTCCGGGTTTAATGCTTTTGGTGATGGCTGGCGTTTGCTGCTGGGCGTGCGGTCAAGCGAAGTGGCAGGACAGGCTCGTGCTGGCGTAGCGCTTACTGATAACCGGATTCCCTCGCTGTTGTTGTCGAGAAATGGCAACTGGTTGCTTCCGGATAAAACGGATTTTGCTGCTGCCAACTGGTGCTTAAAGCTATCTGCACAGCAAAGCCAGAAACTTGAGCAGGCCTACGACGAGGCCTTTGAAGAGGCCGCCTGGCAGTATCAATCGGAAACAGCGATAGGCGAATGCGATTATCAACAACGACTCCGTTTCGCCGACCAACCGGGTCTGGAATATGTGGTTGAGGACGTTCGTGAAATCGAACTTGAGGATGTCAGCAGCCAGAATATCGACAGCTTCCTGAATGATGATGCCGAACAGCTGGCATCCGGGGTGACGGCCTGGCAACGCAGCCAGCTGGCCCACTTGATTAATTATGATGTGGTTGTACACCCGCCTTACTGCCCTGAGTCTGCAAAGTCGGATGCCTTATATCAGGCCTGGAAAAATTCAGAACAAGATTGGCAGCAACGCCTTGAAGTGCTCACTAATGCCCAGTCCAAAATCGACCAGCAGCAAGCTGGTATCGCTGACAAACTAAAAGGCTTTATCAAGGGGTTCTTACTTGGGCAGGGACAGTCGGTAAAATCCCTGAATCTGGAAATCGATACCCTCAAAACCTGGTCAGTCACCAAGGCTACACCGGCAGAGCGAGAGCAGCATCGCCAGCAATTGGAGTCCTTGCAGGATAAGATTCGCAAGCGTGGTGCCGACACCGAGCAGAAGCTGGATGAGGCGCAACAGAATCAGCATTGGGAGCAACGACGTGACGCATTGATAGCGGATCAGTCGAAGGCGAACGGGCTGTTGAAACAGAAGTTGTCTGTGCTTGAGCAACTGGAAAAGAATAAGACCGAGGCCGCTACGAAGGTTGAGCAAAGTTTCAGAACTGGCTGGATCTCGGCTGCCGAAAAGCTGACAGATCAGCAGTTGAATGACACTGAAATCAACGACATCAAGCCTGAACAGTTTCTTGCAGAAGCTTTGCCCGAGATTCCTCTGGCGGCACCAAAAGACGCTGATGAGCCAGAAAAGCAGGCTCGACAGCAAGCTATTCAACAAGCTAAATCCAGACGTGAAGAATTAACACAACAGGCTCGACAGGGTTGTATAAAAGCCAAACGAGAAGCACTGCAATCCATGGATGTGAGCCCGGCCAACAACTGGAAAACAGCCATTAAGGAAAAGGTCTGGAAAAAACATTACAACGATTTTGAACGTTGCCTGGCTGATCATGAACAAGGTCTGAAGAAAATCGAGCGTGATATTCAGGAGGCGCAAAAAGCACTGGATAACAGCAGATCTGAACAGAAACAAGCAGAAACAGCACTGAATGAGCACGGCTCATCGTTTGTGTATCAGCCGAAACAAAAATCCGATGCCTTTGCCAAACAGCTCGGTTTGAAAGGCAATGAAGCTGTTGAGAACCAATTCCAATGGCCAGCAGAAGAGCTGCCTGCAGAGGGAACGAAGCTGCGTCACCATCAGCAGAACCGTTATCTGGTGATATTCGATGAGGATCAGATTGATCAGGCCAAACGGGATGCTGAACGTTTGAGCGCAACAATCGTATGCGAAAAGGAGTCAGCCAATGCCTGAACAGAAGATTACCCTGACCATTGACGACGATGGCGCCATTACCGCTAAGACCAGTGGTTTCAAAGGCGAAAGCTGTCTGGAGGCTCTGGATGAGCTGTTGAATCTGGAAGGTGTCGTCAGCAATGTAAAAAAGACCGATGAATATCATCAGCAGCAAACCCAGCAGACTAATCGAGTGCAGTCACTCAAGGGGAAATCCTGATGAGTGCTGTAATCAAAACCGTTACGCCTTTCGTAATTGAAGAAGTGCTGATTGAGGCATTGCTGGTTGTTGGGGCTGAGCCAGTGAAAATCACCCCATCGAACCTGCAAACCGTTAGTCATCGTGGAGGCTTGGTCGTTGGCGATATTCTCACCAATCGGTCGGACTTCTACGGCCCACAACATTTTCGCCAGAATGGGGATCACTGGATTTTGCGTCACGATTCCAGTGAAATGAATGGCCGGGTTAGTAGCATGCTGACTGGAAAGCATTACTCAAAGGTTGGTCGCTTTCTTGAAGAGGTAGGGTCTGCTTACGAATCGACTTATGCAAAGCACCTGGAAAAACTGGCCGAACAGGAACGCATCCGCCTTGAAGAAGAGCGTAAAGCCCGTGTTGAAGCCACGCGTCAGCAAGCCATTGCCAAAGCTAAATCCCAGGGCTATTCGGTTAAGGAAACCACAAACAGCAAAGGCCAGATTCAACTTGTTCTTACCAGGATGGTGTAGTCACCTTGGCCAAAGACTACGGAAAATATTTCAATATTGCCCACATCGAACCGGAGAGTCATATCTATGGCCCTGGCAAACGCTTTGTCATCTGGTTGCAGGGATGTTCTCTGGCTTGCGATGGCTGTTGGAACAAGGAAATGTGGTCGTTCAGGGAGCGGCGGTTAATCCAACGTGAGGAACTGCTAAAAGCTATTGCTTCAGCACAGGATATTCGTGGAATTACAGTCCTTGGCGGTGAACCATTGGAGCAATGGGCCAATTTAAAGTGGCTGTTGGATTCGCTGAGGGCGGATACGGCATTGACGATATTTCTTTACAGTGGCTACGAGGAAGAAGAGCTCAGACAAGCTGGTCATTGGACATGGCTGAATCAGACGGCCGATATACTGGTGCTTGGCCGTTACATTCAGGGCCTTCGTGACACTAGTCATCAATGGAAAGGCTCTGGAAATCAAAGGGTCATTCATCCCATTGGTAGTCGGGAAAAGATTGGCCCAACCAACTGCAATGAAGCTGAAATCGTCATCGGCAATGATGGACAGATGACGATTTTAGGGTATCCGGATGCGGAGTTGATCACTGCACTGCAACTGGAAAAATAAACCCCATCATTCGATATTCTGCACCTGCTCAAAGAATAATAAATTAAAATCCTTTAAAAACAGATGTTTACATTATTTTTGCATCGATATTCGACCAGCACTACCCATTTTACTACCCATGGATAGAAACTTTATCTCTGATTGGCCCAATCGGTTACTACCCACGATTATAAACTGGGATAAGTGGGAAACTGGGAATTTCTGATCCTTTTCCGATTTACCAACACCTTGTCTCAACCGAAAAAACCTGCTGGCAAGTCTAGCAAGATCGGCACTCCCGATGCACCACTGCTGATACATCGAAGTTTGTACTGAAAGTACAAACCATTGATTATATTGAATATTTTTTGATTTTCCTCTTGCGTATTTGAAACTTCGTGCAAGTATTTTAGAAAACGCAGGAGTTCAAAATGACCAAGTTGAAGACCATTTGTTTTGCTGTAACTACAGCCGCGCTCGCGGGTTG
>PAJK01000083.1 GCA_002706025.1 Oceanospirillaceae bacterium | reverse complement strand
TTTTTTTATAAACGGCTTTTAATGCCGATAAGCCATATGCCTCCTGGGGGAACTTATCCCCCGGGCCGGCATGGCGCCCCCCAGCTTTTCGCTTTTTGGAGCGTCATCCTCATTCTCTCGATTTTTACTGGCCGCGCGCCCGTGCGACATCCCTGTCGCTGTCCGCTCGCCGGGCATCCATGCCCGGCGGACCAGAAAAATCATCGTTCATTTCGGCGCTCCAAAGGCGAATTTCAGGCCTCCGCGATGCCACTTTTCAAAGCAACTCAATTGCTGAAATTTATATGGCGACATGGAATTCAGATTCATTGCGAATCCTGAAGAC
Organism: Oceanospirillaceae bacterium; assembly: GCA_002706025.1. GTDB lineage: Bacteria > Pseudomonadota > Gammaproteobacteria > Pseudomonadales > Oceanobacteraceae > Venatoribacter. The sequence continues at coordinate 96,011 of PAJK01000083.1, read as the reverse complement.
AGGCAATGAGGTTGCCAAAAACAGCGCCTCTGGGCTCGCCGCAAAAAGTGAAGATATTTCCGACCTGCCCGAAGGGACTCGGGCAAGTGCTGTCTCTTTAAACCCAGGCCAGGGACAATTTTAAAGGATCAAAATTGAACAGCCGAAGGCTGGCCCGTAGGGCGAAGGGCATGGATGCCCGGAGTCTCCCGATGGGTCGCGCGGTCAGGAAATATCAAGCTTTCAAGGAAATACGAGCCAGAAAGCGCGAAGCGGGCCTGTTTTTGCTCCTGCAAAACATGCATTTCCGCCATCCATGGCGGTCAGGAGTTTAACCCGTCCAGCGAGAGGGGCGGTCCGACGTTTCGGAAGGCCCCTCTATGAGGACAAGGGGCCTGACATTTTTCAAAAAGGCTTGAATAGAAATTTGTGTGACAGCAGTGCGGACATCCGGGGTTTTTATTGCCTGGCTTTTTATTTCAGCCTTTTAGTTTCCAACTTTTTTTCTGACCTTCAGTTCCAGTACCGGAGCTTTTTCAGGCTGCAGATTTTTTGCTGGCAGGAAGTCCGTCACGGGCCTGTCAGAAAATCCTCCAGCGGCCGTCAGAATTTTACCGCCTGCCACTGCTGACCCGCTACAAACGTGTGGCGAATGGCTCGGTCATCGCCGAGAATCATCAGCGCAAACAGGGTTTCATCAATGGTCTTGCACAGCGCCTGACGGCGTTGCATCAGAGGCGTGGATGCCAGATCACAAACGATAAAGTCCGCTTCTTTACCGGCGGTAAAGTTACCGATTTTACTTTCCAGGTTCAGAGCTTTGGCATTGCCCAGTGTTGCCATATAAAACGCCCGCTGCGGCGATAAATTGGTGCCGTTCAGCTGGCAGACTTTATAAGCCTCATGCAGTGTCTGCAACATAGAGAAACTGGTGCCCGCACCGACGTCGGTAGCAATGCCGGTGGCGATATCATAGCCCGGTTTATCCAGTTGATAGAGACCACTGCCAAGAAACAGGTTGGAGGTCGGGCAGAAAGCAATCCGGCTGCAGGTATCCTGTAAACGTTGTAATTCCCGTTCACTCAGATGAATACCGTGGCCAAAAATACTGCGCGGCCCCAACAGGCCGTGCTGATCAAATACATCGACATAATCGAGACTGTCCGGAAACAGCGACTTAACCAACGCCAGCTCGGATGTATTTTCTGCCAGNTGGGTCTGCATATANAGATCCGGATAGTCGTTCATCAGACTGCGGATATCATCCATCTGCTGCGCCGTAGACGTGACCACGAAGCGCAGCGTCGCAGCGTACAGCTGACGGCCATTATTGTGCCAGTAAGAAATCAGGTCGTGGGTATCGCGCAGCGACTGCTCTGTTGTTTCAGTCAGGCTGTCTGGCGTATTACGGTCCATCATGGATTTACCCATGATCATGCGGGTGTTATGGCGGTAACTGACTTTAAAGAACGCATCCGCTGCACTGGCATGCACACTGCCATACACAGCCGCGGTGGTGGTGCCGTTTTTTAATAATTCCTGCAGAAAAAATTCTGCGGTGGATTCCGCCATATCATGATCGGAAAAACCAGCCTCGGTCGGAAACGTGTAGTTATCCAGCCATTCCAGTAACTGCTCACCATAAGACGCAATCACATCCACCTGNGGAAAATGAATATGGGTATCAATCAGCCCGGGCATGATCAGNGCATTGGCATACTCACNGACTTCGGCCTGAGGATAGAANGGCAGCAGTTCTGCCGCATCGCCACAGGCAACAACGGTNCCCTGTTGGTTATCAACCAACAGGGCACCGGCAGGAAAATACTGCATATTATCTTCGCTGGTAAAATGCAGCAGCTNTCCACAGTGGGCNGTCAGCCCACTGTGCGTCGTGTCATTTTTCATACCCATATCAGTTTTCTGTTTTCATCGCACTCTCGTGCCAGCTGCGCAGAGCNAGATCAGACAACCAGACCATCAGGGCAAATAACAGAATACCAGTAGTGGTAATCAGGAATAAGGCTGCAAACATTTTCGGAATCTGCAGGTTAAAACTGGATTGCAGAATCATGTATGCCAGACCCGCTTTGGCNCCACCGGTACCNGCGACGAANTCAGCGACTACNGCGCCGATCAATGCCAGACCAGAACTGATGCGCAGGCCACCAAAGAAGTACGGCAGNGCACCCGGAATNCGTAATTTAACCAGTTCCTGCCAGCGGCTGGCACGATACATACGGAACATATTCAGCAGNTTAGGATCGACACTGCGCAGTCCCAGTGTGGTATTCGAAATCACCGGAAAGATCGCCATAATCACGGCACATACGATCAGCGCCCAGGTTGTGTCGTTGATCCAGATAATGATCAGTGGCGCGATGGCCACAATCGGCGTGACCTGCATCAGAATGGCGTAAGGNAACAGACTGATCTCAATCCAGCGGCTCTGAATAAACAGCAGTGAACAGGCCACCCCCAGCACCACGGAAATAAAGAACGCCAGGAAGGTGACTTTCAGCGTGACCAGCAGCGCTCTGAACAGGCTTTCCCAGTTGTCCGCCAGCGCCTGAAAAATTGCCAGCGGCCCAGGCAGAATATAAGGAGCGACATCCAGGGCGCGTACCACGATTTCCCANAACGCCATAAACAGGATGCCGACAAACACAGGNGCAGCATACTGTACGAATTTTTCATTTTTAATTAATGGTGCGCTCATTTTCCAGCCCCCTGTACCTGATCCTGNCCAAGCGTGCTGGCTTTTTCCAGCGACTCAGACACCCTGCGGCAATATTCGGCAAAANTTTGTGATACACGGAAATCCGGGCCACGCGGGAAAGGNTCATCAATNGTAATTTCTTCAACAATACGGCCAGGACGGGCAGCCATAACCACAACGCGGCTGGACAGATACACAGCCTCATAAACACTGTGTGTCACGAACACAATGGTCCAGCCATTGGCCTGCCAGAGGTCGAGAATATCGTCGTTGAGTTTGTTACGTGTCATTTCGTCCAGTGCACCGAACGGCTCATCCATTAATAACAGATTCGGTTCNGTCACCAGTGCCCGGGCGATGGANGCACGCATCTGCATACCGCCGGACAGTTCACGCGGATAGGAGTTGCCGAAATTACTCAGNCCAACCATGTCCAGCGCTTTATCAATTTTCTTTTCACATTCCGCACCACTGACCTTTTCCAGATCGAGCGGCAGACGAACATTGCCNCGGACTTTAGCCCATGGCATCAGTGTGGCNTTCTGAAATACAAAGGCAACTTTACGGCCTTTGTCACCCACCACATCATAATCCTGCTCCCACCACTTTACTGAACCCGTGGTGACATCTCCCAGCCCGGCCATAATGCGCAGCAAGGTACTTTTGCCGCAACCGGATGGGCCTAACAGACTGACAAACTCTCCCTGTTTAATGTCCAGATCAGCACCTTTTAACGCGATGGTGCCNTTGGCATAAATCTTATCAACGCCGCGCGCCTGAATAACAGGGCGGCGGTTGGCGGCAGCTGTGCTTTTCTGCACGGCAGTGCCTTCCACAGTGTCTGGAACAGATCCCGGGACAGTCATAACAATCTCCTGCGCTGGTACAGTCACTCGGGTGCTGCACCTTATTCTGTTTAATGCGTATGTAGGTTTACGTTGGGGTATAGCGGTTNGTCTGGCGCGGGCATGACGGTCACATGCCCGCGCAGGCAAAGCCAGNCTTATGGCAGTACTGGTTCAGCCGGCAGATAGTCCAGGGTATAGACATCTTTNACGTTGATNTCTTTNGTCAGCAGACCTTCGTCTTTCATCAGGGTATACAGCTGATTCCAGCGTTCATCGGTCATAACACCAATGCCTTTTTCCGCAGCATCACCACCGGTTACCAGACCGTACTCTTTCAGAGTNGCGATACTGAACGCCAGTTGTTCGTCGGTCATTTCCGGGTTGTCTTCTTTAATCAGCTTGTTGCCTGGTGCAGGATCTTTGAAGTAGCTGGCCCAGCCTTCCATCGTTGCCTGTACGAATTTTTTCACCAGCTCAGGATCTTTCTTCAGCATTTTCTGAGTGGTTTCGATGGTTTCCGCNTACGGAGGGTAACCATAGTCAGCCATCAGNAATACAGATGGTTTAACACCACCCTGTTCAATNGCNTATGGTTCAGAAGTTACATAACCCTGTTGCACNATGCCTTTGTCNGCCAGNAATGGAGCNACAGAGAAAGTGTATGGACGAATCATATCGTCAGTAAAACCGTACTTAGCTTTCAGCCATGGGTAAAAGCTGGTGTGTGCNGAGGTAGCGATGTAGGTTGGCATTTTTTTATCCGCAATTTCCTGCAGNGATTCAATGCCAGGATGCGCAATAATGGACTGTGGATCTTTCTGGAAGACACCGGCAACGGTCACTACCGGCAGACCTTCAGATACCGCATTAATNCTGGCCATCGGATAACCCATCAGCATATCAACACGNCCTGCAACCANCAGCTGCATGCCGTTAACCTGTGGACCACCCATTTTAATTTCAACATCGAGACCGTATTTTTCATAAATACCGGTCGCTTTTGCCTGATAGAAACCGCCGTGCTCAGCCTGAGCGTACCAGTTCGTACCAAAGGTGACCTTCTCGAGGTCTTTTGCCAGTGCGGAGGTGGTAAAAGATACCATACCAACCACAGCAGCAGCGCCGATCATCAANTTCTTAAGTTTCATAGTCCTGCTCCAAGTATGAGTAAATAGTGCGGATTTAAATCCATCTCAGTGGTTAATTACCGAGCCTCTTCAACCTGACAGAGGTTAAGTAAAAAATTGTTAAACCTNTTTACTGCCGNCAGATGCTGATCAGCTTTTTGCTGATGCAGCAGCGACATCGACAGACGCCGGTTCTGCTTCAATNTGNGCAGAAATACGTGCAACCCGTGCACCAAGNGTTGTACCAATTGCCAGTTCATTTTCATCAACAGCTAACGTGCCATCAAAACCCGTAACCACTGAAGCNCCNTAAGGCGCACCACCTTTACGTGTTTTAATTANTGCCGGTTCACTGTGCGGAACNCCCAGTACAATCATGCCGTGCTGCATAAAAGGCATCATCAGTGACATCAGGGTTAATTCATTGCCTGAATGCATACCACCACTGGAGGTAAACACNGCACCNACCTTGCCAATCAATGCGCCTGCACGCCACAGNGGTGCAACTTCGTCGATAAAAGCACGCANTGGTGTACTCATCAGCCCATAGCGGGTAGGAGAACCCCAGATAATGCCATCCGCCCANACCAGATCATCTGCCGTAGCGCGGGGAAGNTTNTTATATTCTTCCTGCGCCCGGATAAAATCGGCACGGGCTGTATCAACACTGAATTCNGGTTCATCAATATCGACCCGCAGCAGGCGCACTTCTGCACCTTCATCTGCAGCACCCTGAGCAATGGCTTTTGCCANTGCCAGNGTTGAGCCGTAACGTGAATCCACAATCACAGATACATTGGATTTTTTTGCAACCGTCATACTTTTTCCCAAAATCGAAATCAGCGGATTTTTATCTCCGCCGGANTAAATAATCACCTGCCAGACNGTTGTTNCTGCCTGACAGATTTCCGATCTGAGGGTAAGAATCCATTCTCCGGCCANTTTCATGGCCACTCTCCGCTCAGAGTGCAGATCACTGCACCAGCTGTTNAACCGGCAACAGTTCCTGCTTATTTCTTCTCTGCAAAGTTTGCGTTGATACGCTGCAGCAGATAATCACGCGCTGTAATTGGCTCGTATTTTTTCTCTGGNCCCTGNATAACCTGATCTTTGTTTGCCTGACAGAAGAAGGCCATGCTGTAACGTGGACCTTTTGNCTCTTCTGGTTTTGGCATACGTACGCGGTGCAGCGTGGACAGCAGTTTGTCGTCGCTCCAGCGCATCAGCATGTCGCCGATGTTGCAGGTAATAACGCCATTTTTAGGGATAACACTGGTCCATTCCTGAGAGCCGTCTTTGGCTTCTTTACCCGGACAAACCTGCAGACCACCCTGACCTTCCTTCTGGAAAACCATGGTCAGACAGTCGAAGTCTGTGTGTGCACCGGCACGCCACANNCCAGGTTCTGCTGNNGCACCGTCCGCCAGTGGCAGGTAATGCAGCAGGCGCAGTGTGCTCTGATACTCTTCAGAAGAACGNTTGTGTGCTTTGGTGAAGAAGTCGCTNTCAAANCCCAGCTTNTCTGCGAAGCAGGACAGAATACTCATNCCCAGAGACCAGGCACGGTGTTCAAAATCGAGAATAATGCGCTGAAATTCAGGTACCANGGTCTGGTTTGGCCACAGGTTNTCCATGTGTGGCAGAGTCACCTGATAAGATTCTTTCTGGTCNGGCGTGCCGGTAGAAGGACGCACCTGAGCCATAAATTCCCAGCCTGCNTTCAGGCCTTCTTTTAACGGGTAATTTTCTTTGCTGGCTTTTTCCAGCGCNAAGAAACGCTCAGAAGCATCAAATGCAGTGAGAATTTCATCGGTGGCAATNCCATGGTTTACCAGCTGAAAGAAGCCGATTTCAGTGGCTGCGAACCACAGCTGGTCTTTAATTTCTTCGCGGCGTGTAGCGAAATCGCTGAGATCAATCACCGGTACTTCACGCAGATTATTTTCTCCGCCTTCACCACCGATGGTGCTTTCNAAATTCAGTTCATCTAAGCCGTATGCTTTAGTCATTGGGATTCTCCAAGCCAATATATGTGATTGTCTTTGGAGCAATGCCGGACGGAAAAACCGTCTGCCGCTTATACTCCCCTATGACGGAAGCTGTGGCCGGAGGATAACAGGACAGCAGAAACAGCTGATGCCACCATCTCACGGACTGCACAACCTCTGCTGCTGAAAAANATGTGCGTACCCGCACCCTGCAGCAGATGACCGTCAGCTCCGTGAGCAATGACCCAAATCCGCGTTCGTCGGCTGATTCCTGACTGGGAATCTGAAATTGCCTGCGGATCCTGACTGCTTCTACTCAGGAGGTAATTTAAAAAAATTACATAAGAGATATAGCAACCGCTGTGCCAGCCCCGATATTTTTTTATCGAAGCCCGCAGCCATGGCGCTGGNGCTGGATTGTTGCAAAAAAGCCGGGAAATAATCCCGACTGTTCCGATCCGGTTTTTGCATCAAAATAGTTCACGACNGCAAACTGAGGCACAAAACCTGACCACTCAGACAGGAATGAACAAATATCGCGCAANAANAACCTACGCGGAACTACCGCAAAACAGGTGTAATTCTGCCTGACACAAAACCATCAGAACCTGAGTAAATCCCGCTAATGACGGGCCCTCAGAGAATCAGNGCAGCATCCGGCCAGCGTCTTTNTGTAAAGGTCTCTGGTAATTCTGAGTGTTGGACAGTATTTTGCTTTTGCTTAACTGATGTAGACCAGCCGCTCTGCACTATCGGAGTTGGCTCAGCGCAGAACGACCGGCGNCTGANGCAGATCGCCGGCACACGATTAACAGCAACACTAACACCATCAGTAAAAACAGTAAGAGTAGAAGCGGTCAGGAAATCTCAGCATTTCCGGGACATTGCTCTTGGGCAGAATTCTGCCCGGACCAATGTGGAGCATCTGCCATCACTGTCTGGCTGTGATGCTCCGTGATATTCAGGAGCATGTATGCATTATCTTATTCAGGGCGCCAAAGCCGTATTTACCGAATCCTCTGTGCTTGACGGCGGAGCTGACGTCACCGACATCCGTATCCGCGATGGAGTGATTACTGAACTGGGCGCAGGTCTGATCCCGGCNGCCGATGAAACCACAATCGACGCCAAAGGCTGCGTCGCTTATCCCGGCATGGTGAATACTCACCACCATTTATTTCAGTCTGTATTAAAAGGTATTCCGGAAGGTCTGAACCANGGNCTGGACGACTGGCTGGCTTCGGTACCTTTCCGCTTCTGGCCAAGCATTACGCCGGAGCTGATGTACCACACAGCCAAACTCGGCCTGTATGAGCTGCTGCGCTCCGGCGCCACCACCTGCGCTGATCACCATTACCTCTACCACGCTGAGTCCACCACCGAAGTCGAAGATGCGGTATGGCAGGCAGCAGATGAACTGGGNATACGTCTGGTTCTGTGTCGCGGCAGCACCACCACNAAGGGTTCCCACCGTGGCATGAAAGCCAGCACGATTCAGCCGGAAACTCTTGGTCAGATTATTGAACGTATGGANGANAGCCGTGTGCGCTANCACCAGNNAGGNGATATGGCCATGCGNAAANTGGTGGTNGCNCCCACCAGCTTTATTCACTCATCCACCGAAAATGATCTCAAAGCCTGTGCNCAATACGCCCGTCAGCACGGCCTGAAACTGCACTCGCATTTGCTTGAAGTAGANTTCGACGAAATTGCCTCACAGAAAAACTTTGGCATGCGCGCCATCGATTACGCTGANAAGTGCAACTGGCTGGGTGACGACGTNTGGTTTGCNCATCTGGTNTGGGCTGATGACTACGCCATTAAAAAGCTGGCCGAAACCGGTACCGGCATTGCGCACTGCCCNACNTCTAACTGCCGTCTTGGCAGCGGTATCGCACCGGCGCTGGATATGCAGGAAGCCGGGATGAAAATTACCCTGGGTGTTGATGGNTCGGCGTCAGCGGAATCCGGCTCCATGATTCAGGAAGCTAACCTGGCCTGGTTAATTCACCGCGCGGCGAAGAAAAATGCNGCNGCAACNACCGCAGAAATGGCCATCAACTGGGCCAGTAAAAANGGCGCAGAACTGCTCGGCCTTAACGGTACCGGCGAAATCAAAGTCGGCAAAGCAGCAGATATCGTACTGTATAACACTGACAAACCGCGCTTTGCCGGTGTGCATTCCACTCTGGAAGCACCGNTACTCTGCGCTGAACCGGTGGAGATTAAATACAGCTTTGTNCACGGTAAACCTGTGGTGGAAAACGGCTGCGTTAAAGGGCTGGATGAAGCCGAACTGGTGGCGAATGTACAGCAGGGCGTCGCCGATCTGATTAAAAAAGTAAGCTGATTCAATCTTGTTCGGGCTGATTAATCGCGCCGCAGCAACCGTGCTTAATCAGCAAAGAACAATGAAAGCAATAAGGCAAAAAAAGAAGGCAAAAAAAGAAGGCAAAAAAAGAAGGCCGCCCAGTGGGCGGCCTCTTTTGTCTTCAGCGGATNAAGCGNCTGAATTACCTCATTGGCCATTCAGCGCTTTATTCAGNTTNTCCTGATAAATCGCCAGCATCTCCGGACGGATATACGGAGCTATATAACTCTTATTATCCAGATGCATGGCATTGCGGCTGTCCCGGTCAAACACCGGCCATGCCGGTAAACCCGGTCCTGCCGGTTTGCCGCGGCTGGCAAATTCAATCCAGGCGGTAGAAACAGCCTTAGATAAACGGATCCGGCTGTCATCTGTGCCTGTCATCACTTCACCGNCCCGGGTGCGTACATTATCGAACACAAACGGAATTTCCATGGTGTGCGGCGAGTACAGNTTGCCGTCTGCGATCGGGCTCATCCAGTCGAAGCGATAAGCATAAACCGGTGCTGCTCCCGCTACGGAACGGGCATCCATAATACGTGATGTCAAAGTACCCATGGCAAAGTCAGAGAAAATACGGAACCACAGNGCNGACGGCTCATAGTCCGGAAAATCTTTACGGTAAGTGGCGATAATATTGGCCGCTACGTCTTCACCCTGATCAGCAAATGTGCGCCCGACACGGGCTGCCAGCCCGGCTTCNTCCAATGAATACGCTTCTTTATCATTGAGCATAAACAGACTGAATTCCGTACCGTTCTGACCGATCATCAGCGGGATATCCAGACTGCTGGCCGCCGCCACCGGATCAAACACACTGGCCGGCAGAATATCGTTATCCAGCACGGGCCAGAAGCCGGTCGGGAATCCTGGCAGCGTCATATTCATTGGATGTTTGGCCATGGTGCGCTGCTGCGCGGCAACAACATCGTCAGCGCTGAGGTTTTCCAGTGCCTGTTCTTTTTCCGCCTNCGNCAGNGCCGGNTCAATACCCAGCTCCTCTAACATAGTCAGNGCAACCTTGTCGGCCTCACTCTGCTCCATAAAACGGGTCAGCGGACCGCTCTGAATAATNGCTTTATGGAACAGCCCTTTGGCTTTNGGAATACCAAGCAGCGTGGCGACTTTCCAGCCACCGCCGGATTCACCAAAAATCGTCACTTTATTGGGGTCACCAAAGAAGGCAGAAATATTTTTCTGNACCCACTGCAGCGCCGCCAGAATATCGCGGATACCGAGNTTGGATGATTCAGAATATTTGCCACCCACCACGCGCGATAAATCCGTGAGGCCGGAAGCACCGAGACGATGGTTAATGGTCACCACGATCACATCACCGCGGGCNGCCAGATGTTCACCNTCATAAATCGCGCAGGAGCCACTGCCGGANACCCAGCCACCNCCGTGCAGCCATACCATCACAGGTAATGGCCGCGGNCTNTTGGCGTGGGAAGGTGCCCAGATATTCAGCGCCAGACAATCATCACCGGATTTAACATACGCCGGGGGATCAAAAGCTGGCGATACCGGACTGCGGCCGAGTAATTNGGTTTCCGGTTGCGGGGCGGAATCCGCGTACTTTACCGCATCACGGATACCATCCCAGGGCTGCGGTGGCTGCGGCGGTAGAAAGCGATATGCCCCGGCAATGCTGTGCGCATAAGGCACACCCAGAAAGCGCTTCACGCTGCCAACCGTTTCTCCNCGCAGACTGCCGGACTCTGTTTTCACCACNGGCGATGACATGGCCGCCAGCGCCCGTCCACTGGCAGATGCCAGTAGCGCACCAGACAGTGCAACCTGAAGTAACGAGCGGCGGCTTATTGGCAGCTGTTCTGCCTTTGAAATAAATGACATAAAGAATTCCTGATCAGTCCGGNGACATTATGGCAGGAAACTATGTCATCCGGTTGAACNCCAGAATTTTCACTGCAACAGTGTGATTCAGGATCTGCTTCATTAAGGAAGCNTTAAGGAAGAAAGTCGAGAGAGTACACCTGCTGTATATCCACCGCTTTATTCAGCANCCCACCCTTGTGCATAAAATCGTACAGTGCCTGCCAGCGTTCGCCAGTCATCACCCCGGGGCCATGCTGCTGCGCATCACCGCCGGTCACAATGCCATATTGCTTCAGCGTGGCGATNCCAAACGCCAGNTGTTCATCNGTCATTTCCGGNTTATCGCGCTTNATCAATGCATTGGCCGCTGCCGGATCATTAAGGTAACTCTGCCAGCCGAGCATGGAGGCCTTAACAAAGCGCCGCACAAGATCCGGATGNTTATCGATCATACTCCGGGTAGTTTCGATGGTTTCCGCATAAGGNGGATAGCCGTAATCGGCCATTAAAAAGACGGACGGCNTAACGCCCNCTTTCTGAATAGCGAATGGCTCAGACGTCACCAGCCCCTGCTGGGCAGATTGTTTGTTGACCAGAAATGGCGTGACGCTGAAGTTATAGGGNTTGGCCATGTTATCGGTAAANCCAAACTCAGATTTCAGCCAGGGAAAATAGCTGGTGTTGGCCGAGGGTGACATATAAAACGTCAGCNGNTGNACACCGACGTCCGCCAGGCTNGTGATATGGCTATGGGCAATCACCACCGCCGGATCTTTCTGAAAGGTGGCAGCTACNGCCACCACAGGAATTCCTTCGGCNACAGCATGCACTGTGCTNATAGGAACCCCCATTAAAAAATCCACCTGTCCGGCTGCCAGCAGCTGCATGCCGTTTACCTGCGGCCCNCCCATGCGTATTTCCACATCCAGNCCGTGCTGCGCATAAATNCCTTCGGCAATGGCCTGATAAAAACCGCCATGCTCTGCCTGGGCATACCAGTTAGTGGCAAAAACAATTTTTTCATTGGCCTGTGCNCCTGCCGNCATGGCCGTAAATATGNCAGCACTCCAGNCCCCCAGAGTGCAGAAGCGGAACGCAGCAGANAAAAGGCGGAACATAAGATGCACCTGAAAAAAAGAATCAGNCGCTATTGTGNCAGAGGCATTTCATCAGAGCCATTCACNGCCANGACTGGCGCCTTTGCCGCTCTCTTCCTCAGGGCCTGCTGTTAACGGCCAGCTGTTAGCAACCAGCGTCACAGCGGATTATCCACGTTCCTGATACGGCGACCAGCTGGTAATGCGATGATCGATCACGGGCTTGCCCACGGTAAAGTGATACAGCACCTGCCAGCGCGACTGCTGCTGATCAAAGCCCAGCAGGTCGTGGACAAAATCATCGTAATAACAGCCAATTCCGGTACCACGCATACCAGCCGCTTCCGCTTCCAGATACAACACCTGACCTATGGCGCCCGCCTGCCACAGACGCTGACGATATAACCAGGGCTGGCTTTCAACCCCCTGCATATCGGCCAGCATGGCCAGACTGAAAGCACTGTCGCCGGCTATAGCCTGCTGACAACTTAAATTCGCGGCAGTCCTGCGGGTACCGGCTTTTAACAGCTGATAAAACGGCAGATGCGCCGGCGCATTTTCCGCTTTCTGCCAGACAAACTGGTCGCGCAACAGAGGCGCCAGTAACTCTTTGGCAGCGGGATCACGCAGCAACACATAAAGGCCGGAATCCAGCCCGCTGACGTTGTGCACAAACAGAAACAGGTGCACATCCGATGCCTGTTCCAGAGCATTCCACGGCGGCAGATGCTGACGCGCAAGCGTGTGATCCAGCAGGGTATAAAAATCGTTCAGGGCCATTTCACCATCCGGCATAAAGCTCTGTGCCGAACGACGCTGGCGGATTAACGTAGCCGCCTGCTCCGTGGCCGAAATACCCGCTGCTGCCAGCGGCGGCTCAGCCCAGTGAAAGCCATTGGCAGGCTGAATATTATGCACACGGCGCGAGCTGCGACTGGCATCTTCGATCACAGGCCACTGATAAAAGTGGCGCGCATCAAGAACATTCGCCCGACCAAACCATTCGCCGTGATCCGCCTGAAACAGCATACTGTTCAGCCGCTGCTGCACGCCTGTCAGACTGATCAGGCAATCGCCGTATTCACGCTCAGCACTGACGCCATCATCACGGATAAAATCCTCGTCCCGCTGAATGCCCAGCAAGGCATCCAGCTGTTCGTCAGCGACAGCAACCGGAACGATCTGTGCACCGCTGAAACCGGAGGCCTGCGCAGCGTAACTCACAGCCGCCAGCGCATGACCAATATCCAGCTGACAATAACGGTAAGCACGCTCACCGTATTTCCACGCTTCACGCCAATGTACCGAACTGAAGCCAAGCCACAGCAGCGGTTTATGATCGACGCTTTTTTCAATAAAGCGGCAACGCTGCTCCAGTGCATGGGTATCGGCGCGATAGTGATAAATACCATCTGCCAGCCCGGCAATATTGCTGGCGACGACATAGCATTCCGTTGGATGCAGATTGCCACTGGACGGATTAATGCGCAGCGACCATTTGGCATTGCCAAACTGTTTCCAGGCCGACAGCGCCAGTGATAACTGCAACAGCACGGCAAGGCTGTCTTTATCGGCGATCACTTGTCCATCCGCGCGCTCAGGGTTATTTCCACCCGGGTGTGTCTGCTGCCATATTTCCTGCCATTGCAGAGTACGCCGCTCACCTTCAAAGACAGTTAAGCTGAGCGGAATCTGTGCCGCAGCGTAACCGCGCGCATTATCCAGATGGTAGGTACGGAATGGGTCCGGCTGAGCATCCCAGTCGATGCTTTCCGGCCCTTTGGCGTACGCCTCCGGACGATGACGGGTGCGCTGATGGTAAGCGAGGATATTCTCCGCACTCTCGTAACTCATGCGGTGAAATTAAGCGGTTCGTCACTGACCTCATCCGGCAAACAGGTGACCATCACCAGCTGACCGTTATCCAGATGAAAACCTACCAGTAATAACTCCTGTGAAGGTTCTTCTTCCAAATGAGCGGCATTCACCAGCATGCCCATCGCGCCTGGCTGAGCCAGCACCTGATCATCCTCAATACCCGGAATAGAACCGTCGTTGCGCAGTTCAACGCGGGCAAATACCGCATCGCCTTTGCGCAGTTCCGGGAAGCAACGCAGCAGTGGGCCTTCGGATTCTTCCACCATCGGATCATCTAACAATTCATGCATGGTCATGTCCTTTCTGTTTAACGTTGCTTAATGGATTTTGTCGGTTTCAGATTGTCTGCTTTCCGACAAAAGCGTTTTACTAACGGCTGAGTAACTCTGCACGGTTTCTGACAGCGTCAGATTTATCTTTTAAAAACAATGGGTTGGATTTACCCACAACAGATCATTCAGCCACCGCCGCAGATTTGCAGCTGGAATACAGTATGCACAGCAAGACATTTGCCAACGCTGAATGGAGAATCTGATCATGCCGTTATCCCCCCCTGCACTGCTCACCCCGGCCACCATGCACTGGCTGCTGGAACACAGCTTCGATCCACAGCAGCCTGCATTGCCCGGACGCTATCAGGACACTGCACTGATCGCCGCCAGCCGTCAGGGCGAACGATCTGTCGTCGTCGATCTGCTCAGCCTGGGCGCAGCGAATGTGGCCATTAATCACCGTAATATGGACGGCACCAACGCCCTCTGGGCAGCGGTTGTAGCCGACGACTTCGTCATAGCAACCGCGCTGCTGCGTGCCGGTATCGACATCGATAACCTCAACGATAATGGCGCCTCTACCCTGATGTATGCGTCATCTGCCGGTAAAACCGAATGGGTGCAGTGGTTGCTCAGCCACGGAGCTGATACCGTTGCGGAAACACTCGACGGCTTCACGGCGCTCGATCTGGCCGCTAATATCGACTGTCTGCGTTTATTAAAGGCTGCGCGAAAAACAGCAACCGCCTGATGACCTGTTAAGGAAATTCATGGAAATTACCAGTGCCGACCTCAGTGCTGTCTGGCTGACACTGAAACTTGCCATCACAGTCACCCTGTTGCTGCTGCTGATTGCTACTCCCATCGCCTGGTGGCTGGCGAATACCAACAGCCGTGCCAAAGGTCCGGTCAGTGCGCTGGTTGCTCTGCCGCTGGTTTTGCCCCCCAGCGTACTGGGGTTCTATCTGCTGCTGGCGATGGGGCCGGACGGACCCGTGGGTAAATTCACCACGGCACTGGGAATCGGTACCCTGCCCTTTACCTTTGCCGGTCTTGTCGTGGCATCGGTGTTTTATTCCCTGCCATTTGTTGTGCAACCCATTCAGAATGCACTGGAAGCGCTGGGGCAGCGTCCACGGGAAGTGGCAGCCACACTCGGGGCAGGGCCCTGGGATAATTTTTTTAATGTAATTCTGCCACTGGCGCGGCCCGGCTTTTACACCGCCGCCGTGTTGGGTTTCGCCCATACGGTTGGCGAGTTTGGTGTGGTACTAATGATTGGTGGCAATATTCCCGAAGTAACCCGGGTTATTTCTGTGCAGATTTATGATCACGTCGAAGCACTGGAATATGCACAGGCTCATCTGTTGTCTGCTGGCATGGTGGTATTTTCTTTCGCAGTCTTATTATTACTATACGGTTTCCGTCGCCAGCACGGAGGGCGTGCCCTGTGAGTATGACCTCTCCTCTGCAGATTGAACTGAATCTGCAACGCCAGGAATTCACACTGGATGTGAACGTGCAGCTGCCGGGTTCCGGCGTCAGCGTACTGTTTGGCCATTCAGGTTCCGGCAAAACCACACTGCTGCGCTGCATCGCCGGTTTAGAAAAAGCGGACGGCAGCGTCAGCTTTGGCGATCAGCAATGGCAGAATCAGAACCATTTTCTGCCAACGTTTAAACGCCCATTGGCGTATGTTTTTCAGGAATCCAGTTTATTTGATCACCTGAGCGCTGAAGGCAATCTGCAGTTTGCGGTTAAACGCGCACCACAGGCAGCTTCTACTGGCGAAATAACAGAAATCATCGAACTGCTGGGCATTGGCCACACTTTAAAAAAATACCCGGCACAATTATCCGGAGGCGAACGCCAGCGTGTAGCCATTGCCCGGGCATTGCTCAATAAACCTCAGCTTTTGTTAATGGATGAGCCTCTGGCATCACTGGATGAACAGCGTAAGCAGGAAATCCTGCCCTATTTGGAACAACTGAAAAATCACCTGCAACTGCCCATTATTTATGTCACTCATTCCCCGGCGGAAGTTGCCCGTCTGGCCGATTATCTGGTCGCGCTAAAAGACGGAAAAGTGGTTGCTCAGGGCACACTGAGAGAAACACTGACGCGGCTGGATTTCCCGCTCACCTTAGGTGAAGAGGCGGGCGTGGTACTGGAAGGCACGGTACTGGAAAAAGACGAACAGTGGCAGTTGCTGAAAATAGGTTTTGGTGCTCATACAAACAGCCCGCCGCAAAACAGTGAGCGCTATCAGATTGAAGGCCACGATGCGATCTGGCTGCGTGCCGGAAATGAAGCCATAGGCCAGTCCGTACGCGCACGTATTCTGGCGCGGGATGTCAGCCTTGCACTCACCGCCCGCCACGATTCCAGTATTCAGAACTGCCTGCCGGGTAAAGTGGTTGCCATCAGTGATGATCAGCATCCGGCATTGGCGCTGATTAAGGTAATGGTTGGCGATACGCCGTTTTTATCGCGCATGACGCGCAGATCGGTAGCCCACCTTCAGCTGCTGCCGGGCAGTGATATCTGGGTGCAGGTAAAATCGGCGGCGCTGGTTTAAGTTTTACAGCAGGAGTGAATGGAAGCCGCTGGGGCAATTTATTACCGCGTGCAGGGTGCGTACTACACACCGATAATATTATTGTGCGTTATATTCTTTCAACACCTTTGGTGGGCAAGAGCACCAATGCTGGCTGCGCCGGATTCGCGGCTGAAGCCGCTCCTACAAAATTACTCAGGCTCGTTGCAATTATTCAGGAGGAAGTCACTACGGTATCTTATTAACGCCTGTAGGGTGCGCACTGCGCACCGACAATATTATTGTGCGTTATCTTCTTTCGATACCTGTGGTGGGCAAGCCCACCCTACGGGTCTATTAATATTTAAACCGAATTTGAATTAAATAAACCTGTTTTTCGTAGGGTGGCCTCCGCCCACCAATGCCGGCTGCGCCGGATTCGCGGCTGAAGCCGCTCCTACAAAATTCTTCATATTCCTTTCTTACCTTGCACTGCGGAAGCCGCTTCTGTAATGGTTCGCCGTAAGCAAAATCAAATACATCGTAGGAGGTGCTTCAGCTCCGATGGCCGCAGGCCCTTTGCAAGGATTCGCGGCTGAAGCCGCTCCTACAAAATAACCCAGATTCGTTGCACAATTTCCGCGGCTGAAGCCGCTCCTACAAAACACCCCAGATTCGTTACACAACTTCCGCGGCTGAAACCGATCAGTCAAAAACACCTATGGCCACTTTTTCAACCAACTAAAAAACTGTTGATCATCTCTGTCAGCTGTTGGCGGTTTACTGGTTTAGCCATAACATCATTCATACCCGCCGCCAGGCAGCGACTGCGTTCGTCCGCTGACGAATTGCCTGTGATACCGATCACCGGGATCTTTGCCCAGGCTGCCTTGCTATTACGGATTTCACGGGTAGCCGTCAGACCGTCCATGACCGGCATCTGCCAGTCCATCAACACCAGATCAAACGTTTGCTGTGCCAGATATTCCAATGCCTGACGGCCGTTCAGGGCAGTTTTGACCTGCCAGCCCGCAGCCTGCAGGATTTTTTCGAGAATCACCTGATTGGTGAAATTATCCTCTGCCACGAGAATATTGAATGCGCTGGTGTTGTTGGAAGGGTTCACCGGAAGTTATTGCCCGCAAGAAGAGAAAGGAAGAAATACCGGAGCAGAAACGGGATAACCAGAAGATCTGCAGAGTTCAGTATCAGGCCTGCTCTGCGTCCAGTAAGCTTTGCGCCATATCATAAACCACACTGCCGCCAACTTCATCCGCCGGATCGAGCTCCAGTAACTTTTCCAGCACTGCTGTCGCTAATGGAATATTACCTACGCGCAACGAGACAAATCCCAGCGCTTTCATACTGTACAGATACAACCTCGTAGCACCGGCCGGCTTGCTCCAGTCGACGCTGTTTATTGTCAGTGAACGCCAGTCAGGCTCAAAGCCCACCTGCGAGGCTGCCTGTTCCAGCACTTTAAAGATCAGTTCCCGGGAAGCATCGAAACGGTTGGCATAAGCGTACATTTTATACAGGGCAATTTTGACTTCGAGGCGTTGTGGCATTTTACGGACAGCACCGAGCAGAAGCTGTTCAGCCCGCTGCCAGTCCTGCTGAATATTAATCGGCTCACGCAGCAGGCGCTGAATATCCAGCGATGATTTGTCTTCTTCGCTTAACGGTGCATCACCGAACAAATCCCGGATCAGCATGGTCATTCATCCTGCTCCGCAGACGTATCTGAGGCATTCTTCACGGGCAGCAATCCTGTCTGGCGTAACATACCTTTAAAGCGTTTCATCACCGGACGGGAGATCCCGCTTTCTGCCAATACCCGCTTCTCGTAAATAAACAGCTTAAGGTTTTCGTCTGAAGCGCTGGGGTCATTCATATTCAGGCTGTCACAGGCATAGCGGATCAGATCATGCATATCGTCCCCCAGCGCCTTTCCCGGCAGGTCTTTTACCGCGTGATACAGTGCCGCCATAATGACTTTTTCATGCTCTGGCATTTTGCATTTGCCATCGAGAATTTTAAGCATAACGGCAGTCGCACAATCGAGATAATCCGGCGACAGACTGTTAGCCATAAGCCATTGCTCAACAGCGGATTCCTGATTAAATAAAGGCTCTTCGTTACGGCCGGTATATTGCTGCACTGTGCTCATATTGCCTCCTGCTCAGTCAGTGACTGATAACAGGCGTTTAAAGATTCACTGATACCAAGATAGGCATAGTCATCCACGGGGGTGACACCAATCGCCGCCAGTTTTTCTGCCGGGCCGTCGCCTACTTTGGCAACCATCACTGCACGACAGTCGCTGATGGTCTGCAGAATATCTTTCATTGCCGTCTGATCACCATGATGACCATGGCAATACAGGGCCACATCACGCTTTTCAACAAAGCGGACAGCTTCTGTGGAGACATCAAAAATAAGAAACTCCCTGGCGTGACCAAAATGCTGATTAATGGAAATACCATCTTTACTGGCGACAGCAATACGTAAGCTGCTCATGGGTTTTCCTGCAGCCGGTTGGCAGCGGCCTCACGCACTTCGCTGTCTTCATCTTCCAGCATACTCTGCAGGGCATCCGCTGGTGCATTGGCAACGGCTTCCAGCCGCACTGTCCAGTCCGGGTCATCAAGCATAATTCTCACATCATCACCGCCCAGGCGGGAGGCAACGATACGGCGGATTTCCGGTTCCGGGTCATGAGCCATTAACACCAGACTTTCAACCGGCAGCCGCTTCGCCACCAGTTTACGTACCTGACGATCTTCATCGCGGATAAAGCGGAACAGACGCCCTTCCGGTACCCGCTGTACTACGTAGGCCCGTACCAGATAATCGCGATCAGCTGCCATCTGTTCCAGCTGTTCCAGTGGGATACGGTCGGCCACAGTAATGCGCACTTCACGGTCTTCGTCGTGAATTAATTTAATCAACTGATCGCGTGGCAGGCGATAGGCAACAGCACGTCGCACCGCTTCATCTGAATCTTTAATCAGCGGTGGCAAAGCTTCCAGCGGCACATAACGCACCGCAATCGCACGCCGCTCCCAGAAACTGTCAGTCAGGTAATGAGGTGCCAGCTCGGGATTAATGCGTAAAAAGCGGTCCATCTGACGACCGCTGTCTACAGCGATACAGGCATCGCCCGGCATACAGCGCCCGCCCAATAATAAATTCATACGGTAGCGACAGCGCCGGCAGTCACCAATAGGCGTTAAATTATCTTCCGGATGATTCATAGAGACCTCATTCGATAATTTCGGCGAACACCACACCAGACGCACAGTCTGAGTCTTTGGTCAGCGTTGAGCAGTGATCGCTGGAGTCCACCAGAAATACGTTAAAATTACTGCGTTCCGCTACCGGATGTTCGTAATTAATATCGTCATCCCAGCACCAGGTAAAATGTACACCGGAATATTGCTGGCGCAGCTCACTGAGTGTCGCTTCATCCAGACCCTTCTGTTCGACAAAACTGATCATTGACTGTAACTGTTCCTGCGCAATCATATCGGACTCCGGGCACCCGTATCGGGTACTGCTTGAATTATTGAAAGGTTTACTGCAATTCCTGTGAATACGTTTGCTTCCTGCTCCAGGATTCCCGCGCCGAAGCTTCCATAATTTTCATCAGCCAGGGTGGTGGTGTTGTTTCTAACACCTGCTGAAATTCCCGCATTAATTCCGGGGCAGCTCTTGGCACACCGGTCTTTACCGGATGCAGCCCGACCCGAACGGTCTTGGCCGCGGCGGTACCGCCTATGGTTAATGCACACAGCACATGGCAATCACAGATCATATTGGCGCGCGCCAGATGTTTATCGTCACTGCTATTCAGATCCGGGACTTCACGCACATCGATCAGACGCATTTCCTGCGCCGATACCTGATAAATTAGAAAGCGTTCACAGGTACCGAAAGGGCCATCAATGCGATCGCCACGATTGGAAGCACAGGCGATGCGGATTGAACCCGGCATATCGCTGGCATCGAAGGCCTGGGGGGCAGGAACAGACTGGCGGATGTCGACACCGTGTCCGCGCAGTAAAGCGATGACAGAGCGCAGCTGGTCATCAGAAAAGCGGTCGAACTGACCTTTGCTGGCCTGACGCAGACGATTCAGGCGCAACCGGCCAAGACGCTGAGGGCTCAGAGGCAAGCCCACGGCACGGATCAGAATCGCCATCCAGTCAGACAGATCAACGCCGTCCAGCTGGCGTGACGCCATGCCGATCCGTAGTGCGACCTGATCTGTGAGATCGTGCCGCGGTACCATGGCTCAGGCCTCCGCTCCACGCTTAGCGCGTACAGTAATCGGCAGATCCGGTTTACCCGGCAGCTTGTCGATAATAAAACTGGAACCGTCAGGGAGAGTCAGTTCGCCACCCCAGGCATCAGCACTGTCGAATTCAATCGACGAGATAACATCTTCCTGGTCTTTTTTGGGTACGTACAGGGTCAGCTCGCCCTTGTCGTTTTCACGCAGCATAACGTTAGGCATGACGCTCTCCACAAGTAATAATTTACCGCTGAATAATTACTTTCAGCCGGTGGAAAATTCTTTTTATGCATGACCTTCAGGGGTCAAAAACAATTCTCTAAAAATGGTCAAACCCGCCAGCCACATCTTGTGGAACGACTGGACGGGTCCGGATACCGGATCAGGCTCTGGATCACATTGCCTGACTGGTATTTCGCTTTGCATCTGGTGCGCAGTGCGCGACCTAAAAACCTGGTGCGCAGTGCGCACCCTACAAACTAAACTGCGTGAATGAAATATTCATTAACGCACCCGGACGTCGGCGAGGCCGTCAGGGCAAGGCGGAAATTATTGAGGAAGCGGAGTTTAGTTAACCTAAATGAGCATTCCGAAATAATTTCCAACACCGCCCTGACAACGCAGCCAGTCCGGAACGACCTTAGCGTACTAAGTCGTAGTTATAGTCCGTAGTCTGCATACCACGGGTCTCTTCGTCGAGGCGTTCCAGAACAGAGTTCACCAGAGTAGTGAGGATCTGCATGGCACCTTCGTAACCCAGGGTGGTTTGACGATGTAGGTGGTGACGGTCGAAGATCGGGAAGCCAATACGGATCAGCGGAACTTCGAACTCTTTACCTTTGTAAAGGGTGTCACGCTGAATGAATTTGCCGTAAGAATTACCGATCATGAAGTCCGGCTTGTTGGTGAATACCAGGGAACGCATGTGCCACAGGTCTTTACCGATGTGAACTTCACAGTCTGCACCTTGTGGGTATTCAGCCAGCATCGCATCCATCATTTTCTTCCAACGCTTGTTAGCGTTGTTGCACAGGATGTGAGTTGGCTCGCAGCCCAGTTCGAGCAGGAACTTAACCATACCTTCTACATAGTCAGGATCGCCCCACAGAGCGAATTTTTTACCATGCAGCCAGGTNTGNGAGTCAGTCATCATNTCAACCAGACGACCACGTTCTTTTTCCAGACTTGCGGCGATTGGCTTGCCGGTGATTTCGCTGACTTTCATCAGGAATTCATCAGTCCAGCTCAGACCCATAGGAATTTTCAGATCCGGTACCGCGTGGTTCCAGGTGTTTTTAACGAACTTGGTGGTTTTAACCAGCTGGTTCGGTTGCAGCATGATAGTGTTCAGAGCGTTTGGCGCTTCTTTCACTTCATCCTGAGTAGTACCGCCTGCGTACATGCGGAACTGACCGTCAGCCGGAGTATCCAGAACTTCTTCCGGATCAGACAGCATGGTGAAATCAACGTCCATTTCTTTCATCATGCGTTTGATTACGCGGTAGTTGCCCAGGTAGGTTTCAAAGCCAGGAACCAGGTTAAGTTTGCCGCTCTTACCTACTTCTTTGTCTTCCATGTGGTTCAGAGTGAAGTAGCGCGCAATACCTTCAAACATGTTGTCCCAGCCAGTTACGTGGCTGCCAACAAAGCTTGGAGTGTGAGCGAACGGAGTCGGGAACTCTTCAGGTACATGACCTTCTTTTTTGGAGTTGTTGATGAAGGCGTTAAGGTCGTCACCAATAACTTCGGCCATACAGGTAGTAGACACAGCGATCATGTCTGGCTTGTAAATGGCTTTACAGTTTTCCAGACCGTCTTTCATGTTCTGCTGACCACCGAATACCGCAGCGTCTTCAGTCATAGAGTCGGATACACAGGCGATCGGCTCTTTGAAGTGACGGTTGAAGTAAGTACGGAAGTAAGCAACACAGCCCTGTGAACCGTGCACGTATGGCATGGTTTTTTCGAAACCCAGGGAGCACAGTACCGCACCGAGAGGCTGGCAGGCTTTGGCTGGGTTAACGGTCAGAGCTTCACGCTGGAAGTTCAGTTCTTTGTATTCTTCAGAAGTGGTCCACAGGAATGTTTCATCAATTTTGTCCTGCGGGTGTGCTTCTTCGAAATCGGCTTTTTTCTTAGCCAGCATATCTTTGTATTCGTCTTCACGGAACAGGGGATAGCTTGGCTTGATGTTATCAACTTGCTGACTCATGATAGTCCTCCTCCCGCGCCACGAATCTGTGGTCTGGCGGGTAAATGGGATTTTTTAAACGGATACGCGTTATGCGTACCCGCTAACCTTCAACACCAGGGATCAGGCAGAAGCTGCCACGGCATCAGCTTCCGCTGCTGCTTTTTTCCACGGTGCAGTCAGTACTTTCCAGCATGGATTGTTCAGGGTCATATCCATATCTTTGGCGAAGATAGCGAAGCCATCAAAGCCATGGTAAGGACCGGAATAATCCCAGGAGTGCATTTGACGGAAAGGCACACCCATTTTCTGGAAGATGTATTTCTCTTTAATGCCGGAGCCGATCAGATCTGGCTTAACTTTCTTAACGAATTCTTCGAATTCGTAGCCAGTCACATCGTCATACAGCAGAGTAGAATCACCCATTTCTTTCAGAGTACGGTCATAGTCATCGTTGTGACCGAATTCATAACCGGTACCAACCACTTCCATACCCAGGTCTTCATAAGCGCCGATTACGTGGCGTGGACGCAGACCACCGATGTACAGCATGACGCGTTTGCCTTCCAGACGAGGACGGTATTTAGCAACAACCGCTTCCCACTCTGGCTGATATTTGGCAATAACTTCTTCACATTTCTGTTGAATAGATTCGTCAAACTGTGCAGCAATTTTGCGCAGGGATTCGATGGTCTTGGTTGGACCAAAGAAGTTGTATTCCATCCATGGAATTTTGTACTTCTCTTCCATGTGACGGGAAATGTAGTTCATAGAGCGGTAGCAGTGAACCAGGTTCAGTTTCACTTTTGGCGTCAGTTCCATTTCAGCAATAGAACCGTCACCAGACCACTGTGCAACAACACGCAGACCCATTTCTTCCAGCAGGATACGGGAAGACCATGCGTCACCACCGATGTTGTAGTCACCAATGATGGCTACGTCATAAGGCGTTGTTTCGAAGCTGTTGTCATCGTCACGGGCGCCCAGAGTCCAGTCACGTACCGCATCGTTGGCAATGTGGTGACCCAGAGACTGAGAAACACCGCGGAAACCTTCACAGCGTACAGGCACAATAGTTTTGCTGTGCTCAGCACCTTTCTGTTTGGCAACGGCTTCGATGTCATCACCGATCAGACCAATCGGACACTCGGACTGAATAGAAATACCTTTATTCAGCGGGAACAGAGTTTCGATTTCGTCGATCAGTTTGGCGAGTTTTTTATCACCACCGAATACGATGTCTTTTTCCTGGAAGTCAGACGTAAAGTTCATGGTAACGAAGGTGTTCACACCTGTGGTACCAATGTAATAGTTACGACGACCGGCACGGCTGTATTGGCCGCAACCTACAGGACCGTGTGAAATATGGATCATGTCCTTAATAGGACCCCATACCACACCTTTAGAACCTGCGTATGCACAACCACGGATGGTCATTACACCCGGCAGGGATTTTTTGTTAGAAGTAATACACTTCTTGGATTGTTCCAGTTCAGGATCGTTTGGCGTCAGGTGCTTGGCGCGGTTTTTCTGAGCTTTTTCAGGGTAAACCTCAAGCACTTCCTGAATCAAAGATTCAACTTCATCACGTGACATGGCCATGATGGGCCTCCTTAATTATTAACGGGTAACAGACCGGATGAATATTCATCCCGGGTTCCGATGGCGCTAATCTGCGCCATCCCGATCAACAGGAATCAGTGCAGAGCACTGATGCCTGCCAAGCGAATAAGCCAGGCTTATTCTTCAGCTGCAGTTTTACCTACAATGCTCATGTCTTCTTCGTCCATGATGCCGAATTCCATCAGCAGCTCTTCCAGCTCATCCATAGTGATAGGCGTTGGAATCACAAACTTTTCGTTGGCAACAATTTTTGAAGCCAGTTGACGGTATTCGTCAGCCTGGTTAGCAGAAGGATCGTATTCGATNACNGTCATACGACGGATTTCTGCACGCTGTACCACGTTGTCACGTGGAACGAAGTGGATCATCTGAGTGCCCAGTTTGGCAGCCAGAGCCATGATCAGCTCGTCTTCACGGTCAGTGTTACGAGAGTTACAGATCAGACCCGCCAGACGAACACCGCCGGAGTTTGCGTATTTCACAATACCTTTGGAAATGTTGTTGGCTGCGTACATAGCCATCATTTCACCGGAACATACGATGTAAATTTCCTGTGCTTTGTTTTCACGGATAGGCATCGCGAAACCACCACACACAACGTCACCCAGTACGTCGTAGAATACGAAATCCAGATCGTCTTCGTATGCGCCTTCTTCTTCCAGGAAGTTAATGGCGGTGATAACACCACGACCAGCGCAACCTACGCCTGGCTCTGGACCACCGGATTCAACACAACGGATATCGCCGTAACCGGCTTTCAGTACATCTTCCAGTTCCAGATCTTCCACGGTGCCGGCTTCAGCAGCCATTTCCATGATGGTGTTCTGAGCTTTTGAGTGCAGGATCAGACGGGTTGAGTCTGCTTTTGGGTCACAACCCACGATCATTACTTTTTTACCGGATTCTGCCAGAGCAGCAACCAGGTTCTGGGTGGTAGTGGACTTACCGATACCGCCTTTGCCATAAATGGCGCATTGACGCATAGCCATAGTTGTATCTCCTATAATTTTTCCAGGCGAGGACCTTTGCCTCTGATNTTTCAACAAACGTTGCTACCAGAGGCAGCGGAAGGCAGACATCTGAACGGGGAGCACATTTGTCNGCATCACACACCAGCTTCTGCACGCCTTNTGCCAGCCGNCAGATCGATGNTTAACTTGCTGTTTTATATAGGTTTTTGTTTTTTACACTGAGAAAGTGTAGGGTTTCTTACCCTACAAANAAGGGGGATATGTCTTACTACCAACAACAAAANGCGGGGCATTGTCGTNGTTTGTGTCGTNGTTTGTGTCGGTTTGNTATGACAGCGCCAGACGAAAAATANAAGCCTCTCTTTTATCGTTACGCAGTCTCTTCANATCATTTTTTTTCTGCCAGAGCAACATCGATCAATANGTACCGTGCCAGGCAGATCTTNAACAAAATNNNCNGCTGNNCNTTCTCANTAAAACCTTCANATTGCCGGATGGCNTATCTGACTGACACNCACTCGCGCTGNTAANTGAACNGNTNANNAAGCATANTTAAGAGGNNGTTAATTAAATCNGGAAGAATTACCGCAGAAATANATAAGGCAGGAATACNTAATAAAGAGANAGTTCTTACAGGANNCCATANAAAACCATAAAGTCAATCCTGGCCNCTAAAGCCNTTTAACNNCTGAACACNAGNNNCAGCCTGNTNTNCNNGANNTCAANAGCANCCNCTGTNCAATNAGGCGGATNANGATTGCAGTAAATACGACAAAACACCTGTTNTGTNCNTTCTGCTTCAGTCNCGGAAGAATNNGNGCGGCAATTGNACTATCCNACNNGATTACTCTGGTATTTNAAAAANTATCGATATTTCATCAGNTTAAGTCGGGGNNTGTGGTATTTGCGACACANNNTAAGNAGANGCTNACAGNACAANTGAGCAGTGAATAGCTGGCTTGGTTCTTGAAGGTAACTCTTCTTACAACATGCTTACGACATGCCTACAACAATTAAGCTATGCAGAGAGGTACTCATTATGGNCAGTGCAGAACTGTTGGACACACTGAAAGAAGGAATCCGCAGTGGACAGATCGTTCCTTACCTGGGAGCAGACACCCTCAGCGGTGTTACNGATAAAGCNTCCGGTGCCCCGATTCCGGCAGACAGCGACAGCCTGATTCTGGCGATGAACGATGGTAAGCCAATGGCTCCCCGTCTGATGTATGAATTCCCTCGTGCAGCAATGAACCTGGAGAACAAAAAGGGACGTAAATTCATCGAGCGCTTCCTGAATACGACTTATGGTGAAAAGCAGTGGACCNCATCAGCGTTCCATCAATGGATCGCCGGCATGAACCTTCCTTATGTCATCGATATCAATCGTGACACCCAGCTACAGGATTTCTATTCTGATCGTCCACATACACTGATTGTTGGTGTCGCACGCATTGCNGGTACCGACTTCCGTTTCCGGATNTATCAGTATTACAGCGGTGAATANCGTGAAATAACCCAGCAGNACGTCGATACATCTCTGCCCGTGTTATTCAAACCGGTTGGTTCCCCTAAACCGGAAGCGAACTACATTGCTTCTGATGCGGACTACGTGGATTACATTACAGAGCTGATGGGCGGTTTTGCCATTCCCGGCTTTCTGAAGGAATACCGCAAAGGTAAACAGTACCTGTTCTGCGGTCTGCGTATGCTGCGTGATACCGAACGCATGGTGCTGAGCGATATTATTTATGCCGCTGGCAGTCCGGCGGGCTGGGTACTGTTACCCGATCCGACCGACAAAGAAATCCGTTATTGTAAAAAGAAAAATCTGACCATCGTTGATGCCAGCTGGCAGGATCTGATGGAAGAAAGTCTGGCAGCAGAAGCAGTCTGATCAGACAGAAGATTATCTGTNTTCAGAGTTTATGGCAGGATCCGGAATTCCCTTCATCAGAGTCAGTTGTTCATCACTGGCGACGACTACCCGGTTCCTGCCATTTTTCTTGGCCTGATACAGCGCAGAGTCAGCGCGATTCACCCAGCTGTTAAAACTCTCCCCTTCAGCATAAGCGGCAACACCAAAGCTGATGGTCACCCNCTTACCATGAGGATGCTGAATCTGCTCGATGCCAACGCGCAGTTTTTCAGCGACTTCCCTGCCGCTTTCCGCATCGGTATTTGGGGTCAGGATAATAAACTCCTCCCCACCCCAGCGGGCAATGGTATCTGCTGCACGCAGCGACTCCTGCAGAACCTGTGCAATGTCAATCAACACTTTATCGCCAGTCAGGTGGCCATAATCATCGTTCACGGATTTAAAATGATCGACGTCCGCCATTAACAGACAGGCACTGTTGTGAAAGCGATTGCAGCGCGCTATTTCTTTATTGATCAANGGCAGTATCACACGCCGGTTATTTAAACCGGTCAGGCTATCCGTATTAGCCAGCANCATGCTGTGCTTACGGATATTGTGAATTAACAGATTACGGTAGATCAGAAAGGAGAAAAGCAGCAGAAACACACCGATCAGAGCAGCGATGATAAATGAAACCTGGTAGCGGTCCACAATACTGACCGGACGACCGCTGATTGTGCTGCCCGCCGGCAGGCGGCTTTCATCAATATCCCAGCGCTTNAGCTGCTGCCAGTCGTAGTAATCATTAAAAGCCTGATCCGTGTTAATCTTAAGTTCGCCGCCCTGCAGAAAATCGAGCACTGATCCTGCAGCCATCGCCCCCACCCGCTCTGACGATATCTGATAGCCACCCAGCACACCGCTGCCCATAAGCGACTGCCAGTGNGTAAATATCGGACNATTAGCGTGACGGGCAAGAACCTCGGCGANCTGATANGGCGTCATANTNTTCCCTTCCATGTCACTGAACATCAGCAGATAGTAAATGACGCTGTTCTGAGGCAGCTGNCTGACAATAATCTTAAGCTGNTCCAGTGGCAGATTAATCAGATAGTGCATNTTCGCTTTATTATAGCTGCTGTCATCCTTCCTGAGCGAAACCAGNTGGCGGAAAGCGTTCAGGCGCTTGGCACCGGCCGGTTCTTTGGTATCACCAATCACATAAACATTATCGGGTTGCATTAAACGCATCATATGCTCAACCGATTTACTGTAATTATTAACGATATTGATGTTCCAGCTGCCATCGGCGGATGATGAAATGTCANAGNGGCTTTCATCCGTCTGAAATACGATGCGCTGCGCCCCCGGGAACAGATCCGGATANCGCAACAGAAACNCCTGTGCAGGTTCGCTGTCGGTCAGCAAAATNTCCGGGGCCTGACCGGCATACTTACTGGTCAGATATTGATAAAAAGCCTGATAGTANCCGGNTGANGAAAANCGNCCAGCATCCAGATATTCATCATAAAAAAGTATTTTTTTATTACGTTTTGCCAATCCCTGAGTCAGCCCCTTATTGAAGGAACGATTCCATGGNATATGCGCATGATAAGAATAAAGTGTGACAACGACCGGNGGNCTGNCGCTTACAGATGCAAGGGAATCTGCATAAAGAAGGGGAGAACGGCTGACAGCNAGACAGAATAGCCAGCTGGCTGTAATCAGTATCAGTCTGCCGGACATTGCATCTCCTGATGNCGGTTTATAAATTCCATCAGGAAAGTCTAGCAGCTGAAANCATTTTTACCCGCTTACCGCCAACCAGCACTATAAGCAGCAACTATTAACTGCNAACCGCTGGCTTTAATGGCCTTACTGCCGTACTGGTCGTAAGAAAGTTCCGTGTACTGCCGACAGAGAGGGGTCGGCAGCACACGGCCGCTCACGGGCAGATATTACACGGCTCCGTGAACTTCCCGTACNGCATTATTTGTCATGGCTAATGCTTCTTCCAGNGCCACCAACGGATATTTCTTCGGCTTGTAGCCTTTCAGCTCAGCAAACATAGTCTGCAGCTTTTCACCAGGNTTCTGACCTTTAAAGTCGCTTTTTTCCATNGCCAGCTCTTCCATGGATTCGTTCCATGGCACGCCCTGNACCAGNGGGATCAGCAGCAGGCTGGCACCATTAACGTCCAGCTGTACCGGAGCAGTCAGGTTAACCACAAACAGCATNGCTTTCATATCTGCGGCGAAGTCATCCTTGTACTTATCCAGCAGCGTGCTCACCGAGGCCATCTTGTCCAGACCACCGATCAGCATATCGATTTTTTCATTAGCCAGAATAACAGCTTCACGCAGCACTTCTTTTGGCGGTTTGGAGTGGCCCTGGTCATCGCCGGCTTCACCCGGAACAAGAACCAGATCACCACGGTATGCCAGTGCGCTGCCATCCGGGGTTTCTTCCAGAAAGTTGGTGTAGAACAGCAATCCAGAGTCTTTATAAGTATTGAGTAACATGGTTATTTCCTGTCAGTTATTGAGGGTTCCNCTAGCTAATTAGCTATGGCAAGAATCCTGCCTNCCCGGAATCTNAAAAAAGTGTTTAAAAATCATAAGCCTGCATCAGATACACTGTGGTCCTGTTCAGACAATTGTGAGCTTTATGACAGAAACAGGCGGTGGGACTTTGTCGTATTCTTTCCNNCNNGCNGAGNNNNTNTGCTGTGTAGCAAACAGCANAAACCCTCTGTTANGCACCGANTTCCCTGATAAAAACCGTTGCTTTTTAACAGCCAGAATTTNTTCAGAAAGGAGGATATAAGAAATATTCGGAGCTCGTCATGAGNTCAGATGTGCAGGNGCACAATCNATAANAATNGGAACTTATGTCAGAAAATTAACCGTAAATATCGGTACTNTGGCTGCAGNCAGCCCCAGNACCGAATAATACAGAAACGAAAATCCANTACCGAAGACGCTGGCGNGCCTCAGGCTTCCTGNGCAAAGCGGATACGATCTTCCGCACTGGCACCGAGGATTTTCGCCAGCCAGGGTGGTGGNGATTTNTTCATTACTTCCTGCAGNCGGGTTAATACNTCACGCGCATCAACGGACTCTTTCTGTTTGATCGGATAAATACCGGTACGTACCACTTTCGCAGCTGCCGGACCACCAATCGACTGGACGTACATAATCTGACAGTCAGCAATCAGATTNGCGCGGAANGCATTGCGGTCTTCAGCCATATCGGCTTCCACTGTCGAGCGCACATCAATCAGATGACANTCCTGTGCGTTCATCTGGTACACCAGAAAACGNAGACAGGAACCAAAATGGCCATTGAGGATTTCACCGTTATTGGAGGCCACCGCCACCCGAATGGAATCTGGCATAGANGCCGCTTCGGCNTCGATGGCNGGCAGATTATCTTCGTCAGCTTCGCCCCAAAGAATACGCACAGCTTCTTTGATATTGGCCAGGCCCATACTGATGTCTTCACCATCTTCTTCACCATCAGCAGAACCGAAGCCGGTTTTAAGATCGGTCACNGTAATGGTTGTCAGCGCCTCTTCATCAAGGTCGCCATCAATNCGACGGGCGATGATTTCCAGCAGCTGGCCGACGCTGATGTCCGGAATCGCACGGGCAGCCATGGCAATTCGCAGGGCTGCATCACGGCTTATATTTGGCATATCACTCATAATCGATTCCTCTTATTTGGCAATGTTCACTTCAGCTCAGCTGAGTCAGTGACGAAGTGGATCTGGCTTCCCACTCACCTGGGGTAAAGGCTTCAATACTCAGGGCATGCAAACGTCCGTCACTGAGTACATCGGAAAAAGCGGACAGAACTTTCTGCTGTCGCTGTACCGGCCGTAANCCATCAAACGCGGTGCTGATCACCNGGGTGGTGAAATTACAGTCAGCACCACTGACTTCCACCACTGTGCNGTCAGNAACGGCACCTTCACCATTACTCAAAGCCTGTTCTATACGGCTGATAACGTCTGTTGTTTCCATAATTATTCCGCTGCGGCNTTCACGTCGGCTAACAGNGTTTTCAGACTGCCGTCGGCNGCCATGTTAACGACGATNTCGCTGCCACCAATTAATTCACCGTTAACAAACAACTGCGGAAANGTTGGCCATTGTGAAACAGANGGTAAACGCTCACGGATNGAAGGCGCCTGCAANACGTTCACAAACGCGAACTCAGCTCCCACNGCNTTCAGNNCTTTAATCGCTGCGGCGGAAAAGCCACACTCNGGTGCATCCGGTGTACCTTTCATATAAATCAGTACCGGATTAGACGCGATTTGTTTTTCAATAATTTCGACCACAGATGAAGTTGTCATAAGNTTTCCTCAAATCCTTTATTAAGCGACGTATCTTTGATCCGGCATCATGCAGTACTGCAGCATACGCAGGGTNTTGGCNTTGGCNGCCACATCCAGAGCGCTGAAGTCATCCAGAGTGGTCAGCGTGGTATCCGCTCCNGCTTCAATCAGCATGGCTGTTAACGCCAGGTTACCGGCTGAAGCGGNATATATGAGCGCTGTGGCACCATGATCATTCTGCTGATCCATGTCGATGTCGTTGTTCAGCAATAAATTAACGATATCTTCGTTGCCGCTCTGACAGGCCATCCACAGCGCGTTGTTACCGTCTTTATTCACCAGATCGATACCTGCACCGGCCAGCACCAGTTCACGCGCAAACGGATAGAGTCCTGCACGACAGGCGTGCATCAGTGCGGTTTCATTGTTATCGCCCCGCTCATCCAGATTNGCTNGCATGAAATTATGNTCCAGCATCCACTGTCGCAGCTCTTTGCTCAGTTCGTTGTCAGGATGACGGATATCNGGACACCAGGCTTCATAGCCACCGTCCAGGCTGTAGCAACTGGTAAAACCGAAATCACTGAACAGCTGTGCCATGTCCTGGCTGCGATGACCGTGATAACAATAAATCAGCACAGGTACTGACCGTGCGGTGTGCTTCAGAATTGCACGTAAATTGTCACTGGTTAAATGCAGAGCGCGGGGNTGATGATCTGCAAGATACGAACGGAAATCACGCATATCCAGAACCAGCATNTGGCTGTCGTAAAGCATTTCTTCCGCTTCGCTGACNCTGATGTTATGCCACTTAATCATGCTAAATCCTCCGCTGAGNGTTTAAATTCTGTGATCTTTCNCCGGGNCANGCGATTATTCTTCCGGACCAAAGCAGTCGCTGTAGGCGCTGCACTGATCGCAACTGGGNGCACGNCAGACATAACCGCCACCGGCNTCNCANAACTGTTTGTAGAAGAATTTTTTCCACTTCATATCACCACTGTTAGCNGCGGCCAGGGTGGGNAAATTCTGCAGCATTAACTGACTCAGTTCGCTGCGGGACTGCAGGCCAAGATCACGCCATAAATGGTCNCCACCTAAACAACCGGCAGCNACGATATCNGACATAATCAGNTCGCAGTCATTTTTNCCNGCTTTGTTCTNGCGCAANAAATTGCGGATTTCCAGCCATTCATCCTTGCGCATTTCCAGCAGCTGCTGACGCAGATCTTCTTCGTGCAGNGGTGCGTCGTGCCCCTGATTCCACAGCGATACCAATGGCATGCGGCGTTGGCGACCCAGTAACTGGCGGTGCATCATCCAGTGATAATCAACCGTAGACAGGCCNAGNAAATACGGCAGACAGGTACGNCCCTGGCGTTGNCTGCGTACGATCTGGCTCAGCCAGCGACTNTTATTGGCACTCAGTAAACTGCGTTGCTGGCCATTCAGTGCGATATGCTGTGCCCATTGATCAGGGCGGAAAGCGGTCACCAGATTCATCATTCTCTNCCATCCTTTTTCTGCATTTTGCGGCTGAGGTTTAACTGTCTGTCTTTATTCTGCTGTATGAGCACAGGCTTCTANCCCCTGNGGGACTGCCACCTGTTCTGCTGCCTGAGGCTGAATATCCAGCGCCTGCTGCAGTCGTTCCCATTCAAATCCAACGCTGTACCAGTCGCCCATTTTCATCAGTGGCCGACGGATCAGCAGAGGATCTTTTAACATCGCATCCAGNGCTTCNTCGGCACTGCATTCTGCCGGGCGA
Source organism: Oceanospirillaceae bacterium (assembly GCA_002706025.1). Taxonomy (GTDB): domain Bacteria; phylum Pseudomonadota; class Gammaproteobacteria; order Pseudomonadales; family Oceanobacteraceae; genus Venatoribacter. Next base: position 62,307 of record PAJK01000083.1, on the reverse strand, counting down.
ATACGCTTTTCTTTCACCGCAGGCGCTGAAGGNTTAAACCATTCAGCAACCGGANGNCCATGAAAAAANCGNCGTAATTCCTCTTTCTGCCANTGCTCNGTCAACAGNCTGTGTGCTTCCAGTTCAACGCCACANTTNCGCAGNATTCNTTTCTGCTTTGTGTTGTTGATACAGCCTGGCTTTTCATAAAAATGCAGAACAGCAGTCATCGGCAGATCCTCAACGGGCCTGAATTTCTTCCATGGCTTCTTTCATTCTTTCCGGCGGAATACCGGTAAGTGATCCCAGTGGATTAATGGCAACGCCACTNGCATCGAGAATNGTTTCTTCAATCGGGCAAATGCTGGCGCANTGAGGCTGAGCGTAATCGCCTTCGCATTCGGTGCATTTTTTCGCATTGATTTTGAAATGTGGGCTGCTCTGATAGATCGCATTACTTGGGCATACGTCGTAACAGGCCCAGCAGTTCACACAGGAATCGACAATGGATAACGCCATGNTGACCTCCNTTTGTTCCTTATTGCTGCANAATAAAGGAACGCTCTTCTGTTTGATGTTAAAGCCCCCGGGGTTGCCCCCGGAGTATTCGCCTTATGTTTTTANTTCAGTGTCTCAGGCACTGATACTGGCCATTTCCGGCGCTTTTTCGGTCAGTTTGCCATTGGCAATCATTTCCTTATAAACCGCCATAATGGCTTCCTCGATCGGCTCCATGGCATGTTCGCCATTAGGTANGATTCCGGCCTCTTCCAGCAGTGACCATGGCTCGTAACCAATTTTGGAACAGAGCACAGACTCACAGCCTTTCAGGGCACGGATGGAGCCGGCCAGGGCGCTTTCTTTTTCACCACAGGTATCGTTACCGATACAGAACTGATCGACTTTACGGTGACTGATAAAACGCACGCCTTTCGGTGATGCTTCATAAATCAGGAATTCGGTCGCGTGACCAAAGTGCTGGTTAATCAGACCACCGCCACTGGTCGCCACGGCCATTAATGCCGGACGGGTTTCTTCCGGAATACGGTCTTCAACCGCAGGCACATTAACCGCCGCCAGACGTTTGCGTTTTTCTTCTTTCTCATCCAGCTCNTNCATGATGCCGGCGTNCACGGCAGCGCGGGTTTTCATCGCGGCGTCGTAGTCGATATCCATGGCGGCNATTTTATCCAGGGTAAATTCTTCNCCCCGGTCTTCGCCCAGCAGACCAACNGCNTCAGCCCGGCACTGACGGCAGTGACGCATCATGTTCATGTCACCGGCACAGGCGTCCTGCAGATCCTGCAGCTCTTCCGGCTCTGGACCGCGCTGACCCATGATGCCGTAGAAAGTACCGTGCTCAGCTTCNGAAATAAGTGGCATTACGTTGTGCAGGAAGGCGCCTTTTTCTTTCACGATGCGGCTGACTTCTTTCAGGTGATCATCATTCACACCCGGAATCATTACCGAGTTCACTTTNACCAGAATGCCTTTNGCCACCAGCATCTCCAGNCCTTTCTGTTGCTGCTGAATCAGAATTTTGGCGGCTTTTTTGCCGAANATGCGTTTGTTGTTCCAGTAAATCCATGGATAGATTTTGGCGCCCACTTCCGGATCAACACAGTTAATGGTGATGGTGACGTGGTCGATGTTGTGCTTGGACAGCTCTTCCACCGCATCCGGCAGTGCCAGACCGTTNGTGGAAACGCACAGTTTGATGTCCGGNGCTTCTTCNCTGAGCATGCGGAAGGTGCTGAAGGTACGCTCNGGNTTGGCCAGCGGGTCACCAGGGCCNGCGATNCCCANTACGGTCATCTGCGGAATGTTGGCNGCTACCGCTTTGGTTTTCATCACGGCTTCTTCCGGTGTCAGCAGTTCAGACACCACACCAGGGCGGGACTCGTTGGAGCAGTCGTATTTACGGTTGCAGTAGTGGCACTGAATATTACAGGCCGGCGCCACCGCCACATGCATACGCGCAAAATAGTGATGCGCTTCTTCGGAATAGCATGGGTGNTTTTTTACTTTTTCACGGATNGCTTCCGGCAGTGCGGCCATCTGGTCGTTATCACTGCCACAAGAACCGGATGCACAACTGCTGGCGGCTGCTTCTCCACCNTTTTCTTGTCCAAGCACATTCAATTGCATGGCCTCAGCTCCTTTTCAGTACCCTGCCCTCTGTTAATGGGGCATTTCTAATCTGGATTCCCGCGCTGATACATAGTCGGGGTCGGTTGCTGAATCAGTACTGCAATGGCGATGCCTGAAAGTTAAGTTATTGTTTTATATAGATTTTGGATTTACTGGAGGGGAGTTTTGTGGGGTTTAGTACAACACAGCGCGGATGGCTTTTGTTGTAATTAACACAATAGAAACATTACACATTGAAAGGGTATTAACGCCTGAGGTAGCGCAGCCAGCGACCGAGATTGAGCAGACTGATCAGCGATCCGGCGACATAAGTGAATGCTGCAGCACGCAGAATGGTNCGCGCGTTGCGCATATCTTCAGCATCCAGATAGTCGCCCTGCTCCAGCGCCGGCAAGGCTTTGCCAAAGCTGGCATCCCATTCCACTGGCAGGGTGATCAGATGCATCAGCGTACTCATCAGCATGGCACCAACGGCAAAGATCAGCAGCAGTCGCGCCAGTGGCGGAGATACCGTGAGCAGCAGTGGTGACAGCAGCAGGGCAACCGGTGCGACGCGCTGCATCCAGTAGGTGACTGTCGCCATGCCGGTACGCAGACTGAACAGTGACTCGCCGTGCGCATGCTGTATGGCGTGGCCGACTTCGTGGGCGGCTACCACCACTGCCGTCAGGCTTTTGCCTTCCAGCTTGTCTTTGGTCAGGCGCACGGTGCGCGTGGTCGGATCGTAGTGATCGCCGGCGGCGGTTTCCTCAACCTTCACCCGTTTCAGCCCAAATTTATTGATCAGGTGCAGCGCCATTTCACCGCCATTGCCGGGGAAATCGTCACGCGGTGCTGAATGCTTCTTCAGTACCTGCCTTACCCACAGACCGGGCAGAAGCAATATCGCCAGTAAAATCAGTACCAGCAGCAGCCAGAGCATTGGTTATCCGTCCTGTTTTCTTTGTTTCAACAAGGATTCTACTGCAGCATAACACCAGCTCTGAAGCCCGTTTTTGTGTCTTTCTGACCATTTCTGCAGGAATTGCGACAAACTAATTCGTACGCGGATTAGTCAGCCTGCCCCTTCGCTGATAGAATACGCGCCCTGATTTACCCCCGGAGTACTCCCGTTGAGTATTAAGTACATTGCATCTTCCAAACTGCCCACGCCGTTCGGTGTGTTCACTATGCACGGCTTCGAAGACGAAGAAACCGGTAAAGAGCACGTGGCGCTGTCGATGGGTGATGTTGCTGATGGCCAGCCAGTCCTGGCCCGNGCACATTCTGAGTGCCTGACCGGCGATGCCCTGTTCAGCATGCGCTGCGACTGNGGCTACCAGCTGGAAGCGGCTCTGCGAGCNGTGGCTGAAGCCGGCCATGGTGTNGTTCTGTATCTGCGTCAGGAAGGTCGNGGNATTGGCCTGCTGAATAAAATCCGCGCTTATCATCTGCAGGATCAGGGCGCAGATACNGTCGAAGCCAACGAACGTCTGGGTTTTGCCGCCGACATGCGNAATTACAGCATGTGNCGGCCGATGCTGGATCNTCTGGGCATTCACACCATACGCCTGATGACCAACAACCCACGTAAGGTGAAGGCTCTGAGCGATGCTGGCGTTGAAATCGCTGAGCGTGTGCCNCTGCAGGTTGGCCGTAACCCGTTCAATGATGGCTATCTGAACACCAAAGCCTCNAAGCTGGGTCACTTTCTGCCGCTGGATACGCCACCGCAGGGAATNCCNACCCATCAGGACGACGAGCCGGAAGCCGGTCAGTTATAAGCGCGGCCAGACNNCNGGTCTGGCCATGCGNNTCNTTANNCGTCAGCTGTCAGCTCTGATCGCCTTCTTTAGGCTCTTTCTCCGGCGGTTTCTCGCGCTTCACATGCAGTTTGATTTCATGGCCTTCAAACTGACGNGCCATCGCCTGCATTTTTTCCACATGACGCTCAGTCAGTACCGTACCAATCGATAACAAAATAACACCGGCGGGACTCACCAGATTACCCACCAGCGTCATACCAATGCGCGCGTCCTGAATCGGAATCCTCTCCATATTAGGCACAACGCCCTCATCAAAGTCTTCCAGCACATCCATGAAAATGTCTACCAGCTCGCGGTCGTAGCGCTGTCCGGCCATCTTCAGCAGATATTCCCGTGCCTGCTCTTCGTCGAGGGTTTCGCCAAGGAAATTATATTCACGCTGAATTTCGACATAATCGGTGACGATACGCAGAATCCGCGCTTCTTTGGGAATGGCGTCGCCGGAGAGCTTGTCCGGGAAGCCCTTACCGTTATACAGCTCCATGTGTGAGCGGATGATATTGGACGCATTCTGCAGCGGTTCGAGCAGCATCAGGCTGGTCTGGCCGTTAATGGTGAAGTGCGCATATTCCTGTTTTTCCGCGCGTGTCATCTGGCCGATGGCTTTATTCAGAATCACGTCAGACAGTGACACTTTACCGATATTTCTCAGCAGCGCGGCATAATACACATCCTGAATCTGCTGCCCTTCCAGACCGGCAAATTCGGCGAACTCTTTCGCCAGCCGGGCGAGTTTTTCTGAGCTGCCTTCTTCTTCACCATTACGCCGCTCCATGATGCCCACCAGAATATGCACCATACTGTTAAATTCCTGCCGCAGGGTACGATAGGCATCGGTGAGTTTGGCTTCCGCTTCGCCCAGATCGAAACTGGTTTCGTGGAATTTTTCCTGTAAGTGCCGGTTCAGACTTTCCAGCTCTTTGTTCTGTTCAACGATATGCGCGTTGAGTTTTTCGTTCGCCGATTTCAGATCGCGGTTATCAATCGCTTCTGCAATCACGGCACGCAGCTGATCGTTATCCCAGGGCTTGGCGATGTAGCGATAAATATTGCCTTCGTTTACCGCCTTAATGGCCGACTCCAGGTCGGAATAGCCTGTCAGCAGAATACGTATCATCTGCGGATATTGTTCAAAACAGGCTTTCAGTAACTCAGCACCAGTCATTCCCGGCATGCGCATATCAGAAATAATCACGTCGAAAGAGTCATTTTTAAGCTCCTCCAGCGCGGCTGCACCACTGCTGTGAGTGACGACATCGTACTGACGGTGAAACAGGCGCTTCAGTGCCTGTAATACGGCTTCTTCGTCGTCGACAATCAACAAGCGGCCATTTTTTTCCCGTGGTTGTGGCACATAGCCTTCACTTAACATCGGTATTACTCCTGCAGCCGTTTGGCATCCAGAGGCAGCCAGATGGTGAAGCAGGTACCTTCACCCGGCTGAGTCTCCAGCTCGATCCGCCCATGATGGGCCTCTATTAATTGATAGCACAAAGCGAGTCCCATGCCGGTCCCCTCGCCCTCGCCTTTGGTGGTAAAGAAAGGCTCAAACACCCGGCTGGCAACCTCTTTATCCATACCCGGGCCGTTGTCCCGGATCTCAATCGCCAGCCAGCCCGAGGACAATGTTTCTTTCAGAGTGATCACACCATCATCCTTTTTCGCCGCCAGCGCCTGAATCGCATTCACCAGAATATTCAGCACCACCTGACCTATCTGGGAAGGATTACAGGGAATCAGTGGCAACTCCTGCAGTCTGACCTCCAGACGGATATTGCCCTTAATACGGCTGCGCGCCATATTGATCACGCTGTCCAGCTGCTCATTGAGCAGGCTGGGTTCCATTACATCTGTGCTGCGCCGGCTGAGCTTGCGCATATCACTGACGATGCGGGCAATACGGTCAATTCCTTCGCTGAGATCGTCGATACGCTCAGGCAGAGAAGCCAGAGCTTCCGGCAATGCCAGCTGCTGATAACTCTCCGCCAGCTCATGGTAAAAATCGGAATCCTTCGCCAGACTATCCGACATCTGATCGACACGCCGAATAAAGGCCTGCAGGGCGTCCAGGTCCTCGCGNAGGGTCTCCAGATTGCTACGGCAGTAAGCCACCGGGTTATTGATTTCATGGGCAATACCCGCGGAGATCTCGCCCAACGCGGCCAGCCGTTCGGACAGTTCCATGCGCCGGCGGGCTTCTTCAAGGCTCTGATTCAGATGCTCAACCTGAGCAGAGGTGTTGTGTAACAGACGCGAACGGGCCTCACTGACATGCTGCTCGTCGAGCAGATCTTTGCGCGATTTATCCAGCGCACGACGCAGCCGGTAGCTGTAAAAATGTTGCCGCCAGAGCCAGAACAACAGCACAAATTCGGGAATCGCCACCAGCAGCGCCAGTACCAGTGCGGTGAGCTTCTGATTAAACAACCCATCAATGCGGGCATAGCTCAGATAGAGGCTGAACTGGGGAATCATAAAATCGCTGAATACCAGCATCATTTCCCGTGGCTCGGTGACATCCGCCGTCATCATGTGTCCCTGCCAGCGGATCTGCAGCGGCATATTACCNANCCCCAGATCTTCAGTGATGTGCTGCAGCCAGCGTACCGCATAAATGCGCACTGACAGTCCGTCCGGCTGNGCCTCACTGAGCATCAGATCCAGAACGACGGCGGGTTTATGATCCAGCGGATGAAATTTTTCTGCCTGATGGACAGTAACACTGGCCACAAGATCATCCAGCGTCAGGCGTACATGCCAGTCGCCGGGCTGCAGAACCTCCTGCGGACGATCGGCAAAGGTCATATAAGACCCCATATCTGTGCTGCCCTGCAGTGCCTNCAGGGTTTCCGCCGAGCCGCNGTTTTCCATCACNGTGCGGGCGTCNGTCAGCATNCCGTANTAGTCNCGCAGGCCGCGGATAAATACGCGCTCCAGCAGATGCTCACTCATATTCTGCACACGCTCGTTCTCCATNCGCAGTACGACGTCGTACACCGCAGCAGCCGAGCCCAGCACAATCAGAATGATGATCAGCAGATAACGTTTCAAAGCACCTTCCCCGCCAACGGACGTTTGCTTTACCAGTACATCAAGTAAAGCAGTTCAGCGGGAAAACGGGGGAATCAGAGCGGAAAGTCTGGCGCCGGNTCACGCCATTGGCGTGTGACCGNCACAAAGATCAGAAGGCAGACGGGTCTGAGATCAGCTTTTACCGGCGCTGAGTACCGGGGTAATGGCTGGCAACACNCTGCGCGCAGTGGCGACGACATCCGTTGCGGTCAGGCCACAGACCTGCAGCTGGCGCGCCGGAGCGGCNTGTTCGATGAACTCGTCGGGAATGCCCAGGGTNCGNACCGGCACCTGNATACCNGCCTGAGCCAGAGCTTCCAGTACAGCACTGCCGGCNCCGCCCATAACNGCATTTTCTTCCAGCGTGATCAGCAGATCATGACNCTGCGCCAGTTCAGCCACCAGTTCAGCATCCAGCGGCTTCACAAAGCGCATGTCCGCGACGGTCGCATCGAGGGTTTCGGCCGCCTGAGCNGCNATNGCCAGTGGCGCGCCAAAGGCCAGCAGTGCNACCCGCTGACCNCTCACCGCCTGGCTTTCACGGCGCACAATGCCTTTACCGATNGGCAGCATCTGCATTTCTTTCGCCGGGCTGATACCGCTACCAGTNCCACGCGGATAACGNACCGCCGCCGGGCCCTGGTGCTGATAACCGGTGTACAGCATCTGCCGGCATTCGTTTTCATCGGATGGTGTCATCACCACCATATTCGGAATGCAGCGCAGATAACTGAGGTCGTAAGCACCGTGATGGGTCGGGCCATCTTCGCCCACCAGACCGGCACGGTCGATGGCAAACAGCACATCCAGATTCTGCAGCGCTACGTCGTGAATCAGCTGATCGTAGGCGCGCTGCAGGAAGGTCGAGTAAATCGCNACCACCGGCTTGGAGCCATCACAGGCCAGACCCGCCGCCAGGGTAACAGCATGCTGTTCCGCAATAGCAACGTCGAAATAGCGCTGCGGGAATTCTTCNGAGAAGCGGATCAGGTCAGAGCCTTCACGCATGGCCGGNGTGATGCCCATCAGGCGCTCATCNGCGGCGGCCATATCGCACAGCCACTGACCGAAAATATTGGAGTAGGTCNGCTTTTTCACNGCCGCCACCGGTGCCGNTGCTTTCAGCGCGTGNTATTTCACCGGATCTTCTTCGGCCGGCGCNAANCCTTTGCCTTTGCGCGTCACAATATGCAGAAAGCGCGGACCTTTGAGCTTTTTCAGGTTCTGCAGGGTGAGCACCAGCTCATCCAGATCATGACCGTCAATCGGGCCGTAATAGTTAAAACCCAGCTCTTCAAACAGGGTGCCCGGGGCCACCATACCTTTCATGTGTTCTTCGGTACGGCGGGNAAANTCCCNCGCCGCCNGNNTTTTTTNCAGCACGCGCTTACTGCCGGCGCGCATGGCTGAGTAGGTGCGGCTCGACCAGATACGGGTGAAGTATTTGTTCAGGGCGCTGACATTGTTGGAGATCGACATATCGTTGTCGTTCAGAATCACCAGCATGTCGGCCTTTTCCTGACCGGCGTGATCCAGAGCTTCAAACGCCATACCGGCGGTCATAGCACCATCGCCAATGACAGCGATGCACTCGCGGTCGTTCTGCTGGGCTCGCGCCGCCAGCGCCATGCCCAGTGCAGCACTGATAGAGGTACTGGAATGACCAACACCGAAGGTGTCGTATTCACTTTCATTACGCGTCGGGAAGGCTGCCGGGCCCACTTCACTGCGGATCAGTGGCATCTGCTCGCGGCGGCCGGTCAGAATTTTATGCGGATATGCCTGATGACCCACATCCCATACCAGACGGTCATCCGGGGTATTAAAGACGTGATGCAGGGCGACGGTCAGCTCAACAACGCCCAGACCCGCGCCGAAATGTCCGCCGGACTGGCCAACGCTGTAGACCAGATATTCACGCAGCTCAGCGCACAGCTGAGGTAACAGATCTGCATTCAGATCGCGCAGATCTGCCGGTGAATTAATCGTGTCCAGCAGAGGCGTGTCAGGCCGGTTTTCGGGGATCTCTGTAAGAATCATCGGCTACTTCGGTATGTCGGATGTCAGTGACGGCCAGTGTCCGCTGTCACAAAAGGAGGCCATTCTACCGACACTTGCCGCCAATGAGTAGCGTTGTGGGATTACTGACAAGTACAGTTGCAGACAAGGCCCATGCAGCGTTGCCTGAACAGTACATTACCGCTCTGACATGGGCGGATTGTTTAGTGATCACGGGTAATGATGTAATCCGCCAGCTGCTTAAGCACGCTGACATCACCATCAATACCACTCAGAGCGGCGATGGCATCATCCACCAGCTCCAGCGCTTTACTGCGGGCACCGTCCATACCTAACAGAGCCGGATAGGTTGGCTTGTTCAACGCCAGGTCCGCGCCCTGATTTTTACCCAGTACCAAGGTGTCGCCTTCGATGTCGAGGATGTCATCCCATACCTGAAAGGCCAGACCGATGGCATCGGCGTAACGGGTCAGAGAATCCAGCGTTGCGCTGTCCGGCTGTTCTGTCACGCAACAGGCGCCCATCAGAACCGCCGCCCGGATCAGGGCTCCGGTTTTGTGACGGTGCATGTTTTCCAGCTCCGCCAGTGTCATCTGCTTACCGACGTTGGTCAGATCGATACTCTGGCCAGCCACCATACCGGCGCCACCGGCATTGCTGGACAGCAGGCGGATCAGCGTCAGACGCTGGGCATCGTTCTGATATGGCGCGTTGGCAAGAATTTCAAAGGCTGCAGTCAGCAGACCGTCACCGGCCAGAATCGCGGTGGCTTCATCAAAGGCAATGTGGCAGGTCGGTTTGCCACGACGCAGATCATCGTCGTCCATGGCCGGCAGATCATCGTGTACCAGGCTGTAGCTGTGGACCATTTCCAGCGCCACCGCTGCGCTGTCTGCCTGCTCGCGGTTGCCGCCTAACGCTTCTGCCGTGGCATACACCAGAAACGGGCGCAGTCGCTTGCCGCCGTTGAGCACACCATAGGTCATGGCTTCAGCCAGACGCTGGTGCTGTAAATCAAGCTGACGGATGTGTTGTTGCAGTTGCTGCTCTACACGCTCACGGGCGATTTGCAGGGCTGATTGCATTTTATTCTCCGTCATCGAATGGCTGCGCAACACTGTTGCCATTCTGTTCCAGCAGTATCTGTACCCGCTGTTCGGCACTGGCCAGCGCCTGCTGACACTGACGGGTCAGGCCAATGCCCTGTTCAAATGCCTGTAATGAATCTTCCAGAGTCAGTTCGCCGCTTTCCATACGCACCACCAGCTGTTCCAGCTCCTGCAGTGCCTGTTCAAAATTAAATGCGGGCTTGCCGTCGGTCATAGGGGTCTCTCACTGTTATTCAGTGTCAGGGTACCGGAATAGAGCCTGCGTCGACAGAGGCATGCGCAGGGCGCGGCAACACTAACGCTATGCATGTACAGGGTCAAGCGGCCGCCGGCAGGTACGGCCGTGCGGAAAGATGCCACACCCCGGATTCCCTACCAATAAATTCGTCAGCGCTGAGGAAGAATACAAATGTTTGACTAAACTCAGAATCATTGAAAATTGATTTTCCAAGGAGCGACTGTGGATCTCGCATCATTAGTTGGCCTGGTCGGGGCCTTCGGTATCGTTGTGATGGCCATGATGCTGGGTGGGGAGCTCGGCATGTTCATCAATATACCGTCGGTTCTGATCGTGGTCGTCGGCAGTATTTTCGCAGTAATGATGAAATTCGAACTGGGCCAGTTTCTTGGCGCAGTGAAAGTGGCAGCCAAGGCCTTCTCATTCAAGTTGAGCAAACCGGAAACCATCATTGAAGAAGTTGTCGAGCTTGCCGGTCTGGCGCGTAAAGGCGGCCTGCTGTCGCTGGAAGGTAAAGAAGTCAGTGATGATTTTCTTGGCAAAGGCATTCAGTTGCTGGTCGACGGCCATGACCCGGACGTCGTGCGCACTCTGATGAGCAAAGAAATGAAGCAGGCCAGTGAACGCCATGACATCGGTATCAATATTTTTAAAGCCATCGGCGACGTAGCACCGGCGATGGGGATGATCGGTACCCTGGTTGGTCTGGTGGCCATGCTGTCGAACATGGACGATCCGAAAACCATTGGTCCGGCGATGGCGGTTGCACTGCTGACAACGCTCTACGGCGCCATGATGGCGACCATGTTTGCCCTTCCAGTAGGCGACAAGCTGACCCTCAGAAAGGACGAAGAAGACCGTCTCAAATCTATGATTATCGACGCCTTGCTGGCTATTCAGAGTGGTCAGAATCCGCGTGTGATTGAATCCATGCTGCAGGCCTACATTCAGGAAGGCAAACGCACAAGTTCAGGTGAGTAATCATGTCTGCCGAAGAAGAACAGGAATGCCCACCCTGTCCCGCGATACCGGGTTGGCTGGCGACCTTTGCCGACCTGATGTCGCTGTTGATGTGTTTCTTCGTGCTGCTGCTGTCTTTCTCCGAGATGGACGCACTGAAGTTCAAACGTCTGGCCGGTGAGCTGCGTCAGGCATTTGGTGTGCAGACGGTGGTCAACGTATCCGATCCGCCCAAAGGCACCAGTGTGATTGCCCGGCATTTCAGCCCGTCCATTCCGGAACCGACGCCGATCAACGAAGTACGGCAGAAAACCAGTGACATCACCAAAAGTTCGCTGGAGGTTCTGTGTCAGGACGAAGTGACACAACAGGAAGAACGTCAGGGTGATCAAGGTGAACTGACCCGCGAAGTGGTCGTCCCCAAAGAAGATATGGAGAACGAAAAAACCGAAGAGGAAGCCATGAAAATGGCTGCAAAACTGGAAAATGAAATTGCTCAGGGTCAGGTCGAAATCGAAACCGTGGGTAAAAAGATCATTATCCGTATTCAGCAGCGTGGCGCTTTCCGTTCGGGTTCTGACTATATCGAAGACAGATTTCTGCCGGTGATCGACAAAATCCGCGAGGTACTGGTGACCATTCCCGGCATGATCTCAGTGGAAGGCCATACCGACGATATTCCAGTCAGTGGCGGTCGTTTCCGCAGTAACTGGACGCTGTCATCCGCCCGTGCGGCCGCTTTCGCAGAGGAATTATTTGTCGCACCGGAAATGGACGAAAGCCGCTTCCAGATTGTTGGTCACGCTGACACCCAGCCATTGGTGGCCAACGACAGTCCGGAAGCCCGTGAACGTAATCGCCGGGTAGAAATTATTATTCTGCGCAAACAACCGGGCGACGATGACGATGTGCCGGAAATTGAAACCGATGACGCCGCTGTGAACGATGCTCTGAACGCACAACCGGAAGATTTTGAACTCAGACCAAATGAGATCTTCTGACAAAAAAAGGAAAAGAAATGGAAGAACGCCGCCGCTATTTCCGCCTGGATGATGAAGTGGTTATGGATTTCCAGGCCATTTCTCAGGAAGAGTTCCAGCACTGGAAAGAAAGTCAGTCACTGGAAAAAAACGAGCTCAGGGAACTGGAGCAGGAACTGGGAACACTGCTCCATCAGATGCGCTCCGTGCACCCGTCACTGGCGCAGATTCTGGAACTGTATAACCGCAAGATTAACCTGCTGAGTGGCCATAAAGATGACAGCAGTGGAGCACCTATGTCCGGTACTGAATCACGGGTACGGGTTAACCTCAGTGCCTGTGGTATGTCGTTTTATACCGATTCTGATCTCAGTGGGTCCAGCCACCTGCTGTTTCAGTTACAGCTGAAACCTTCCAACGCCATGCTTAATCTGGCGGGTACCGTCGTTTCTGCAGAAAAAACCCAGCAGACCAACAATCCGTTTCTGGTTCGGGTGAATTTCGATGGCATTCAGGAATCCGAGCAGGAACTGCTGATTCAGCATCTGTTTCAGTTGCAGTCAAAAACCCTGAAGCATATGCGCGATCATTGAGCCGGGGAACCGGCTCTGACTCCTCCAACTTATCTGCCTCAGTCGCGGCGGCCTGAAGCTGACGGCCTGCAAGGGCCTGTCGGCAAAAGCCGCAGACTATCGCCGCAGTAAATCCGCTTTGCTATTATCAGCGACCTGAAAACCGCAGATGCAGCAGAGCCAGTACCATGAGTTCAGGACCACGAATTTACACCCCCCAGCCATTAACACCGGGATCGCGTCTGGAGCTCGACAGCCAGGCTGCGACTCATCTGGTGCGCGTGCTGCGCCTGACTGACGGCGACGCGCTGCGGCTGTTTAATGGTGACGGCTGTGAATACGCCGCGACCCTGAGTGACAGCGGTAAGAAATCCGCTTCCGCTGATATCACCGGTGTCGTGCGGGAAGATGCGCCACTGCCATTGCAGCTTCATCTCGGTCAGGTGGTTTCGAAAGGCGACCGCATGGACTTCACCATTCAGAAAGCCACCGAGCTGGGCATCAGTGACATCACGCCACTGTGGAGTGAACGCTGTGAAGTCCGCCTGAAAGGTGAACGACTGGATAAGAAGATTGAACACTGGCAGAAAGTAGCGGTCAGTGCCTGCGAACAGAGCGGGCGGAATGTCATACCCCGCATTCACCCGCCACTGTCATTCAATGACTGGTGTGCGCAGACGGAGGCGGATCTGAAATTTATTCTGCATCCACACGATCAGAAACCGCTGCGTGATTACACACAGCCGCAGACACTGGCTTTGCTGGTTGGACCTGAAGGTGGTTTCAGTGAGACAGAAGTGCAACAGGTGCTTGCTGCAGGCTTTCATGGACTGACACTCGGGCCGCGTATTCTGCGCACAGAAACGGCCGCATTAACGGCCCTGAGTGTGTTTCAGTATCAGTGGGGCGATTTCTGACGTCAGACTATTCCGGGCTCTGGCGTTTTTTCAGAATTTCCAGCAGATATTGCAGATGCTCTGCCGCGGTGTGACCGAGACTGGTCAGGTAACCACCGTCAGCATCATCAATCAGGCCTTTCTCATGCAGGCGTTTTACCGCTGCCAGCAGTTCCGGACTGGCGTCGTTATGCACCTTAATCCCTTTCTGCATGCTGTGCAGATCGAACTGCGCCAGTAACGTCATTTCGCTCATCAGTTCTGAAGAAATCGGCATCGTCTGAATCCTTTTTTATTGGGTAAATTCAGACTATGCCTGTGCCACTGAAATAGCGACCAGCAAATTACGCCAGAATGACCCGGATCAGTTTCATCCGGGTTATTGCGTTATTTTGCTGCATCTTTAATCCGTTTCTGTCAGGCGGAAATGCTTCCAGTCCTGAGCACTGCTCAGGTAATACAGGCCGATCAGCAAAGCCATCCACCACTCCACCACGCTCTTCCAACGATCATCCGAATCCACTACCTGCAGAACGATCATCACACCGAGGAAAAACCACTGAGCATAAATCAGTGCAAACTTCTGTTTGAGGCTGCTGCCGATATCCACACCACGCTTTTTCAGGTGTTTCAGCCAGTAAGTCACACGGGTCTGCACCAATAAAGAAATCAGGAAAAACAACGCGGCAAAAACGGTATGCAGGGTCCATGGTAAATGGTCTTTGTCCGGACGCAGCACCGCAGTGGCGATAATCAGACAGACCGAGCTGATCACTCCGGCAGTGACCATGTAGCGCACCGTCCAGATCGGACGCTCCGGTGCAATTTCAATCAGCCAGGACTGCATGCAATACCACCACACAGCAAACAGTACGCAGGCAGAAATCAGCCCGCCACGGAACACGAAGGCCTGAGGATCCGGAATACCGGTCGCGGTGATGCTGGTACAGCCGGTGAGATACGGTACGCAAATGTCCGTTGTCCCCAAATACATACCCATCACCAGCGTCAGCCAGAAACTGCCATGGGATAACCAGAAGCTGGTGTGCGCAATGCGCTGTGGCAAAGTCATACGCTGGCCTCCTGTGCATGAATGCCGTCGCCTTTCTCGCGGCGGGTCAGGCGGAATTCCTTCCAGTCACGCCATGTAGTCCCGAAATACAGTGAACTCAGGGACGCCAGCCACCATTCGGCAATTTCAATCGGACCATCCGTATTCAGATCGAAGATCATAATCACCGCCAGCCACAGAATCAGCAGCAGCTGCAGCACAGCCAGAACCTGCTTAAACACGATGCCACTGAATTTAATATTCAGCTCCTGCTGCAGCTGGCGCATACGCCATGTCATCACAATCTGGCAGATCGCCGTGGTGAGAAAAAACAGCACAGCGGTAATGGTGTGGAAGCGCCACAGGAATTTATGATCACGCGACGGCACCATGTGCTCGCCTAACACGGCAATGGAAGCCACCAGCAGAATGCTGGCCACGGTAGCGAATGCCACCAGCCGGTGTACCCAGGGGTGATGTTGCGGATGGCCGACACTTTCCAGCCAGGCACGAACGCAGTACCACCAGAGGATAGCGATCACGGCAGTACTGATCAGTCCGGCGCGGAACACGTACGCCGCCGGATAATAAACCCCGGTGGCGGTAATGGTGGAACAGCCGTCAAACCATGGAATACACAGCGGCACATGACCGCCTGCAACGGACAGACCGTAAGTGCTTCCTATGGTCAAAAAGGGTAAAACAACGGCCAGAAGAGCAATTCGCTGCGGCACAGTCATGCATCATTCCCTGTGTGATAACGGAGTATTGGCCAGCAGGTTTGCTGGCCGGCTTAAATCAGTACTGCTGTTGATTGACCAGACGGATATGTTTCCAGTCCCAGAAAGAGGTAAGGAAATAAATGCCGATAAACAGCGTCGCCCACCATTCGATAATGCGTTTACCGTGACTCATTTCAACGCCGACGGTAACACCGGCAAAGCCCACCGTCATAATCCACAGGATGGCAATGATCAGGGTTTTAAAGCGGATGGAGGGCACCGGCAGGCCGCGTTTAAATGCGCGTAAAATCAGAATGTAATTCATCGTCAGCGCAATCAGCATGCCCTGAAAAAACAGGTTTGCGCCACGTACATGCACGCCCCAGCGGGTAGAATCTTTTTCCGGCAACAATACCGCGGTACCGACCAGCAGACCCAGCGCCGCCACGACACCGAAGAAATGCATAACATTCAGCGCGATACGGTTGCTGTTAATGTTGGTGCCACTCAGCCAGACACGCATCACCTGCCACCAGATAATGAAAAACACGCAGGCCGCGATCATGCCGCCACGGAAGATAAAACCGCCGTCGCCTTTCATACCAGTGTGGGTAATGTCGGTGCAGCCATCGATAAAAGGATTACAGAGTTCTGCGGTTCCGGCAGAGGTACCGACCCAGTAGGTCACTGCGATGGTGCCCATGGAGAGAATAAAACTGGCTAATGCAATCAGTTGGCCGAACGACATAAGGATCTCAGCTGCGGGAAAAATTGGGCTCTATAGTATCGCAGCAGAGGGAAAATGACAGACCGTCCGCCGTCTTTACATAACCCGGCAAAAGCGGGCTACAGACGACGGACAGCCTGCAGGTCAGGCCGGATCAGTTATTCGCTGCCGCCAGAGCCTGAGCGATATCCGCAATAATATCGTCGATGTGTTCAATGCCGATGGACAAACGCACCAGATCACTGCTGACACCAGCCGACGCCAGTTCTTTTTCATTCAGCTGACGGTACGTGGTGGTGGCCGGATGACAGGCGAGACTTTTCGCATCACCAATATTCACCAGACGTTTGATCATCTGCAGAGCATCAATAAATTTTGCCCCGGCAGCGGCACCGCCTTTGATACCGAAACTTAAAATCGCCGACGGCTTACCGCCTAACATACGCTGTGCAACATCGTAGTAACGGTTATCTTTTAATCCGGCGTAGTTCACCCAGTTTACCTGCTCATGAGCCTGCAGATATTCCGCAACTTTCTGAGCATTTTCGACATGGCGTTCCATACGCAGTGCCAGTGTTTCCAGTCCCTGCAACAGCATAAAAGCATTCATCGGCGACAGCGCTGCCCCCATATTACGCAGCGGTACTACCCTGGCGCGGGCAATAAACGCCGCCGGGCCCATGGCTTCCGTGTAAACCACGCCATGATAGGACGGATCCGGCTCATTAAACTGTTTAAAGCGCGGATTATCTTTCCACGGGAATTTACCGGAATCGACAATGGCGCCACCTAACGTGGTGCCATGGCCACCGATGTATTTGGTCAGCGAATGCACCACGATGTCGGCGCCAAATTCAAATGGCCGGCACAGGAAAGGCGTTCCCACTGTGTTATCCACAACCACGGGGACGCCGTGCTTATGCGCCATATCCGCCAGCGCTTTAATATCCACCACATTGCCCGCCGGGTTGCCGATAGACTCGCAGAACAATGCCCGGGTGTTATCGTCGATTAAGGCTTCCAGCGCGGCCACATCATCACCGGATGCCATGCGCACTTCGATGCCCTGCTGCGGAAAGGTGTGGGCAAACAGGTTATAGCTACCGCCGTAAAGCTGGCTGACGCTGACGATATTATCCCCGGCGCGGGCCAGAGTTTGCAGAGCCGCAGTAATCGCCGCCATCCCGGAAGCCATACACAAGGCAGCAATGCCACCTTCCATGGCCGCCAGGCGCTCCTCCAGCACCGCATTGGTCGGGTTCATAATACGGCTGTAAATATTGCCCGGTTCTTTCAGATCAAACAGATCGGCGCCGTGCTGGGTATCGCGGAAACTGTAAGACGTCGTCTGATAAATGGGCACCGCGACGGCGCGGGTGGTCGGGTCTTCGCTGAAGCCGGCATGGATCGCCTGGGTTTCTAATTTCATGGGGTTCCTTCCTTCTGCTGTCAGCCGGTTGGTATCGGCCTGTTATTGTCTGCATTGGCGCAGCCGCAGTCTAACAAGAGCGCCGCCCGTTAAGTAGTAGTGCTTAAGCAGTAACAACATTTATCACAGAGTGGCTTTGCCGGCTGACTTGCATTCACCTGCCCCCGCCGTAAACTCGCGCCAATACTTTTTATTTCCGCCCGGAGCCAAAATGGCAAAAAAGAAAACCGCCTACGTCTGCAGTGACTGTGGTTCTGAACACGCAAAATGGCAGGGCCAGTGCAACGATTGCGGCGCCTGGAACACGCTGCAGGAATTCGTTGTATCGTCATCCAAAACGCCATCCCGTGATGCCAGCTACGCAGGCTATGCCGGAGCTGCCGGTGATCAGGGCATTCAGCGTCTGGCCGACGTGGATCTGGCCGAAGTGCCGCGGGTAGGCAGTGGTATGCAGGAATTCGACCGTGTATTGGGCGGCGGCCTGGTACCCGGTTCCGCCATTCTGATCGGCGGTCATCCGGGGGCTGGTAAGTCCACACTTCTGCTGCAGACCATGTGTACACTGGCAGCACAGATGCCAGCCCTGTACGTCACTGGCGAAGAAAGCCTGCAACAGGTGGCCATGCGCGCCAAGCGTCTGGGACTGCCCACCGACCAGCTGAATATGCTCAGTGAGACCAGTGTTGATCGTCTGATTCAGACGCTGCAGAAACACAAACCTAAGGTGGTAGTGATCGACTCCATTCAGGTGATGCACGTTGATGGCATTGAATCTGCGCCCGGCAGTGTGTCACAGGTACGGGAGAGCGCCGCTGCCCTCACCCGTTTTGCCAAACAGACCGGCACCATTCTGTTACTGGTTGGCCACGTCACCAAAGACGGCACCCTCGCCGGGCCGAAAGTGCTGGAGCATATGATCGACTGCTCCATCATGCTGGAAGGCGATGGCGACAGCCGCTTCCGCACCCTGCGCGGCATCAAAAACCGTTTCGGCGCCATTAATGAATTAGGCGTTTTCGCCATGATCGACACTGGCCTGAAAGAAGTAAAAAATCCCAGCTCGATATTCTTAAGCCGCAGCGAAGAGCCCGCCGCCGGCAGTGTGGTGATGGTGATCTGGGAAGGCACGCGCCCCCTGCTGGTCGAAATTCAGGCACTGGTCGATGACAGCCATTTCGGCCATCCGAAACGCGTGGCTGTGGGGCTGGATCAGAACCGTATGAATCTGCTGTTAGCGGCATTGCACCGCCATGGTGGCATTCATCTCGGTGACCAGGATGTGTATATCAACGTCGTTGGCGGGGTGAAAGTAAACGAGACATCCGCAGATCTGGCGCTGTTACTGGCGGCGCTGTCCAGCTTCCGCGATCAGCCATTACCGAAAGAATTAATCGTCTTCGGTGAAGTTGGTCTGTCCGGTGAAATCCGCCCGGTACCGTCTGGTCAGGAGCGTATTAAAGAAGCGGCTAAACACGGCTTTACCCGCGCCATCGTGCCGAAGGCGAATATGCCACGTCAGGAAATTCCGGGCATGAAAATCATCGGAGTGGATAAACTGCAGCAGGCGCTGGAGAGTATCTGAAGCAGAGCAGGTTGCGGGGGCATCTGCTCTCAAACCTGCAACCGGCTGGCTCTCACACCTGCAACCGGCTGGCGACGCCTGGCACCACGTCGCCGTTTTCCACATGTTCGGCGCCACGCAACATAGCGCGGATCAGCTCATTGGCATCGAACTTGGTCAGAGCTTCATTGGCCCCGACCTGATGCGCTCGATCAACACTGATCTCACTCGACAGTGAGGTGTGCAGAATTAAATACATGCCGGCAAGGCGTGGGTTATTACGCACTTCGAAGGCCAGTTCATAACCATCCAGACCCGGCATTTCAATATCACTGACCAGAATATCGTAGGGTTCACCAGATTCTGCCGCGCGTTGCATCATCGCCAGCGCCTCGCTGCCATCACCGCAGACATCAAACGGCACGTTCACATAATTCAGTGCTTCTGCCAGCTGACGACGGGCGACACTGGAATCGTCCACCAGCAGGATCGGATGACTGCGCAGCAGTCCCTGCTCGGTGGCGGTAATCTGTGCATGCAGTTCATCTTCCGCCACCGGAAAAATATGCGACAGCACCATTTCAATATCCAGTAACTGAATCAGTGAATCGCCATGAGATATCACGCCGGTGGCGTATATGCTGCGCCCGGCACCTTTTGGTGGCGGTGAAATATTACGCCAGCTGTAGTCGATAATGCGGTCAATTTTACGCACCAGAAAGCCGACCCGCTGACGCTGGCAGTCTGTAACAATCACAAAACAATCTTTAAGGATGTCTTTTGGCTGCGGGCGATAGCCCACTGCAGCGGCAAGGTCGATAACCGGGATGGTTTCGCCACGGATATGCGCAGCACCCAGCACGACCGCGTGGGACTGAGGGAAAGCAGTAAGTGGCTGAAAAGGGACAATCTCTTTAACTTTCAGTGTGCCAATACCGAAGGATTGCCGCTCATTCAGCTGAAACAGCAATAATCCCTGAGATGCCTGATGCTGGCCGGTCGCCATAGTCTGCTCCGAACAAGACTCTGATTCAAAACCCCTGTTCTGACAACATAAAACAGGCCGGACTTTAAGCTTAGCAAATCCGGAGCAGGTCACATGGCGGGATGGTTAAATATTGTTATCTTTATCAGCGGACGGCTTATTGACCGTCCGGTGCTTTCTGTTCTGCCATTACTTTCTGCAACTCGCGATTACGGGTGTTCTCACGCATCGGCACTTTTTTATGCAGTGCGGCTTTGGCCAGCATATTGGCGGATACCGGCGCAGTAATAAACAGGAACAGGCTGATCACAATTTCGTGCACACTGAAACTGCCATCGCGCGCCGCTGTGGCTGCCACTGAGGCCATCAGGACCGCGCCGATTCCCAATGTTGTCGCCTTCGTCGGCGCGTGCAGACGGGTATAAAAATCCGGTAATTTCAGCAGTCCGAAAGAACCGACAAAAATAAACAGGCCACCAATAATCAGCAAAGTAGCAATCAGATAATCACTCATACATTCTCACCCACAGATTATTCGATGATGTCGCCGCGCAGCATGTATTTACACAATGCTGCGGTACTGACAAAGCCCAGCATGGCAATCAGTAGTGCGCCTTCAAAATACAATGCCGAACCGTTATACAGCCCCAGCATAATGATCAGAGCGATGCTGTTGATATACAGGGTATCCAGCGCCAGGATGCGGTCGGTCACCGTAGGGCCGATAATCATACGCCAGACATTCATTAACAGGGCCAGCACCACCAATGCCGTGGTGATCATCATCGCGCCCTGAAGCACAATACTGCTTAACATGAAAAAATCTCCCGCAGTGGCTTCTCATAACGCTGACGGATTTCACTGATCAGCTTCTGCTCATCCTGCAGATGCAGTACATGGATATACAGCCAGCGTCTGTCATCAGAAAATTCGACACTCACAGTCCCAGGTGTCAGCGACACACTGCTGGCCAGTACTGTCAGCGGAAATTCTGCTTTCATGCTTAGCGGATAAGCGACAATACCCGGTTGCAGCGTACGGTTCGGATACATCACCCGCAGCGCGACTTCGATATTGGACTGGATAATGTCACGCACCAGGCGCAGAAAATACACAACGATTTTAACCGGTTTACGCGCTTTACTCTGATCATCCACATACGGGAAAGTCAGCACCGGAATCAGCCACGCCAGAAAACTGCCCAGCACCAGATGGCCGACAGAAAAATCATTAAGCAACAGCCAGACAATCAACAGCATCAGACTGTGCATCGGCATTGGCAGCAATTTATTAAACACCTTCGCCATCACAGAGCCTCCGCCAACGGTTGAGGAGCCAAATACAGAATCTCTGCCGCACGCTGAGTAATTTCGGTCAGTGCGCCACCAAAAATAACCATCAATGGCAACGCCAGTAACAGCACGAGTACGGCAATAACCTGCAGCGGATGGGCGCGGACTTTTTCTGCCGTATTAGAAGAATTTCCGCCACTGGTGCGCCAGAACACGGTACTGCCCGCCCGCGACAACATCACCAGCGCTGCCAGACCAGAAATCAGTAATGGTGGCCATACCCAGCCCGCATCTGCGGTCGTCGCCTGCAACAACATGACCTTACCGACAAAACCGGACAGCGGTGGCATACCGATCAGCGCCAGTGCCGCTATAAAAAAGAAAATCCCCAGCATGGCCGGCTGACTGACGGCCCGCGCCTTAACCAGACGATCCTGCGCCTGACCGCGCTGATCGGTAATCAGACCAGCAATCAGCAACAGAGCAGCAGATGCCAGCGTGCTGTGAATCAGATAATAAATAGCAGCCGCAGTAGCCTGCTCAGTGTTGACCGCAATCGCCAGCAGCAAAGTACCGGCAGACACCGCAATCAGATTACTGGCCATCATTTTCAGACTCTGACTGGCCAGCACTGCAACCACCGCCATCACCAGCGTCAGCCACGCCAGCGGCCACAGCCATTCCGGTGTGATATTGGCCAGGTCACCGGCATGATTGCCAAACACCGCCGTGTGTACCCGCCAGATACTGTAGATACCCACTTTGGTCATAATGGCAAACAACGCCGCCACCGGAGTCGCGGTATAGGAGTAAGTGCGCGGCAACCAGAAATGCAGCGGCAGTAATGCCGCCTTAAGACCAAATACAATCAGCAGCAGCATGGCGCCGGATTTCGCCAGCTGAATATTATCTTCATCCAGCTGCGCCGCCTTATGCGCCATATCAGCCAGATTCAGCGTGCCGAATGCCGCGTAAATAATACCCAGACCAATCAGGAAGAAAGACGAACCCGCCAGGTTCAGCAGTACATAATGCACCGCCGACTGCGTGCGTTGTTTGCCACCACCGTGAATGATCAGCGCATAGGACGCCATCAGCAGAATTTCGAAAAAGACGAACAGGTTAAAAACGTCGCCAGTCAGAAATGCACCGTTAATCCCCATCATCTGAAACATAAACAGCGGATGGAAAAACATCCCGCGTTTATCGTCACCGGCGCAGGCGTAAAGGTGTGCAGCAAGGCCGAGAACGGAGGATAAAACCAGCATCACCGACGCCAGCGGATCGTTTACCAGAGCAATACCGAATGGTGCCTGCCAGTCGCCCATCATATACATGGTGGTGCCGGTCTGCAGACTGTCCGCCAGTAACTTCACCGCCACCACCAGCAACAGCAGGTTGGCGATAATAACCGCCACTCGCTGACGGCGGATGTATTTATGGAAGAACGGCAGCAGCAGTACCGTACCCATCAATAATGGGATCAGAACCGGGAAAAAAACCATATGCTGTAACAGAGACATTACTGGTTCTCCCCGCGCTGATTGGCAGAGTTCTGTCCAAGTTCATCATAAATAACGGTTTTACCATCGACATGATCATTACCCAGATCAGAACGCGCGCGCAGCGCCAGAATCAGCGCAAACGCTGTCATGGCAAAACCGATCACGATGGCGGTCAGAACCAGAGCCTGTGGCAATGGGTCGGCATAACTTTCACTTTCACCGAGGATCGCCGCGGCATCAATTTTCAGATTACCGCTGGCAAACAGAAACAGGTTAACAGCATAAGACAGCAGAGTCAGACCCAGCACCACGGCAAAGGTATAACCGCGTAACACCAGAAAAACACCGCCGGTGGTCATAGCACCCACACAGATTGCGTAAATCGTTTCCATCAGCGCACTCCTATCCGTGGACGTTCGGCAGAATTGAGCTGCCCAAGGTTGGCAAGAATCAGCAGTGTTGCGCCAATCACGGTGAAATATACCCCCAGATCAAATACCAGAGCGGAAGCCAGTTCGAACTTGCCGATTAACGGCAGATAGAAATAATCGAACCAGGTTGTCAGGAACGGACGGCCGAACAGCCAGCTGCCAAGACCCGCGCCAATGGACAGCAACAGGCCCACGGCAATCAGAACATGGTATGGCAGATTCAGACGCGCTTTCATCCAGCTGCTGCCATGGGCAACGTACTGCTGCACCAGAGCAATGGCTGTAATCAGACCCGCGATAAAGCCACCACCCGGCATGTTATGCCCGCGCAGGAAAATATAAGCAGAAACCAGCAGCGCCAGTGGCAACAGACTTTGAGAGACGACCGCCAGCATGAGCGGGTTCTTATCTTTCGACCAGGCCTGACCTTCATGGTCTGCCGCCGGCAGATACAGACGCATACCCGCCAGCAGTTTATAAATACCCAGCGCCGCGATCCCCAGTACCGTGATTTCACCCATGGTGTCGAAACCACGGAAATCGACCAGAATCACGTTCACCACGTTGGTACCACCACCGCCGGTTTTACTGTTTTCCAGGAAGAAGCCGGAAATGCTGTCCAGTGGACGTGTCAGCATGGCGTAACACAGAGTACCGACCACCGCACCCACCGCTGAGGCGATACCGAAATCACGCACAATACGCTGAATCGAGCTTTCCTTGAGTGGTGTTCTTTGTGGCAGATAATACAGCGCCAGCAGGAACAGAATGATGGTCGCCACCTCAACCGACAGCTGCGTCAGCGCCAGATCGGGAGCGGAGAAATAAGCAAAGGCAATAGCTACCATCAGACCGACGATGGAAATCATAATCAGCGCCAGTAAACGCAGGTGACTGTAGAGCACAGTCAACACCGTACCGATGACCAGAATAATGGCACCGGCGACCATCGGCATATCCGCCTTGGTAGGTTCCACAGATCCATTAACATCAGCCAATTGAATCAACGGCCAGCCGGCTCCGGCTAAGGCCAGCAATACCAGCATAATGACGTAGCGCTGCAGTTTGCCGTTATCAAACAGTGCCTGAACCGCGACCGCCTTGCGGGTAACCCACTGCACTGAACGTTCAAATTCGTACTTGGCATCGATGTCGGCAAACTGCCCCTGCAGGCCAAACAGATGGCGGCGGTTCAGATAAAGAACCGCACCACCGGCAACCGCCAGCAGACTCATCAGCAGTGGGATATTAAAGCCGTGCCACACTGCCAGACTGAATTCCGGCAGCGGCGCCTGCAACACAGCACCAGCCGCAGTATTAAGCAGATCGCCAACGGCGAAGTTAGGTACAACACCCACCAGCAGACAGATCACCACCAGCACCTCCACCGGCACCCGCATATAGCGCGGCGGCTCATGAGGCGTTTTCGGCAGATTGATTGGCTCGCCGTTAAAGAAAACATCGTGAATAAAGCGCAGAGAATACGCGACGGCCAGCGCTCCACCGACGGTGGCCAGCACAGGGATCAACCAGGACAGAGAACCCAGCGTGGTCTGGTGCAGGGTTTCGGCAAACAGCATTTCTTTCGACAGGAAACCATTCAGCAGTGGCACACCAGCCATCGATGCCGCCGCCACCATCGCCAGCGTGGCGGTATAGGGCATGTACTTCCACAGACCGTTGAGCTGGCGCATATCACGTGAACCGGACTCATGGTCAATGATACCCGCAGCCATAAACAGCGACGCCTTGAACACCGCATGGTTAATAATATGGAATACAGCGGCGATGGCCGCCATGCGCGTATCCAGACCAAACAGCAGCGTAATCAGACCAAGATGACTGATGGTGGAATAGGCCAGCAGACCTTTCAGGTCGTGTTTAAACAGCGCGGTATAAGCCCCCAGCAGCAGAGTAGACAGACCCACGATACTGACCACGGTAAACCACAGATCGGTACCGGACAGCACCGGATAGAAACGTGCCAGCATAAACACACCGGCCTTCACCATGGTCGCCGAATGCAGATACGCAGAAACCGGGGTTGGTGCTGCCATGGCATGAGGCAGCCAGAAATGGAACGGGAACTGCGCAGACTTGGTGAAAGCGCCGAGCAGGAACAGCGCAATAATCGCCGGATACAGACTGCTGTCACGCAGCATATCGCCACTGGCCAGAATTTCGCGCAGGCTGTAAGTACCGGTGACTTCAGCCATCAGAATAAAGGCAGCTAACAGGGCCAGACCACCGGCCCCGGTGATGGTCAACGCCATACGGGCGCCTTTGCGCGCCTCGGTTTTATGTGACCAGAAGCTGATCAACAGGAACGAACTGATACTGGTCAGCTCCCAGAAAAACCACAGCTGCAGCAGGTTATCGGAGAGAACAATGCCCAGCATGGCCGTCATAAAAAGGATCAGGTAGGCATAAAACCGTCCCATATGATCTTTTTCCGACAGATAGTAACGGGCGTACAGAATAACCAGCAGGCCAATCCCGAGAATCAGCAGACAGAACAGCAGCCCCAGACCGTCCATCTGAAAGGACAGCGTCAGGCCAGCAGCAGGAATCCACTCGTGCTGCCACATAAAGACCTGCCCGGCATAGACGTCAGGCAGCAGCGAAAGCACCAGAAAAAGAGAAGCCGCCGGAGCAATCACTGTGGTTGCCAGTGTGGTTCGGCGTCCAAAACGATAGGTTAACAACGGCACCAGGGTTCCCAGCAATGCCAGCACAGGAATCCAGAATAGTGTCATAAAGGTTTCATCCCTTTGATGATTTACAGTCCAGCACTAACCATACCATGACAGGTAAGAAGGCTCTAAAAAAAGAGTAGGTAAAGAATGTGTAAAGTGCTGAAAAAAGGCGGGATTAACAGATAAAACAATAGATAAACGAGGACGGGCAGCCCAGCAAGAAAACAGAAAGCGCCCCGACATGACCATCGGGACGGCTTCCGCTCGGGCAATCAGGCGGTGTGGAATGCCGGGCTGAGCTCAACCACAGCTTCAACAAAGGCCTTGGCGTGGTCCGGATCAACAAACTGATGAATGCCATGACCCAGGTTGAACACATGGCCAGTGCCTTCGCCATAGCTTTCCAGAATACGCTGAACTTCGGCTCTGATAGTCGCCGGAGAAGCATACAGCACAGACGGATCCATGTTGCCCTGCAGAGCAACGCGGTCTCCGACACGGGAACGGGCATTGCCCAGATCGGTCGTCCAGTCGAGACCCAGAGCATCAGCGCCGGTATCCGCCATGGCTTCCAGCCACTGACCGCCACCTTTGGTGAACAGAATCACCGGAATTTTGCGGCCTTCGTATTCACGCATCAGACCGGCAACAATCTGCTGCATATACTTCAGCGAGAACTCACGGTAAGCGACATCACTCAGGTTGCCGCCCCAGGTATCAAAAATCTGCACGGCCTGAGCACCGGCACGGATCTGTGCATTCAGGTAATCGATAACCGATCTGGCCAGTACATCCAGCAGCTGATGCATGACTTCCGGCGTGTTGTACATCATCGCCTTAACATGGCGGAAGTCCTTGGAAGATCCGCCCTCAACCATATAAGTCGCCAGTGTCCATGGGCTGCCGGAGAAACCGATCAGCGGCACACGGCCGTTCAGCTCAGAGCGAATGGTCGACACGGCTTTCAGCACGTAATCCAGATCCGCTTCGGTGTTAACCACGTTCAGCGCCTGAACGTCAGCTTCGGTACGGATGATCTTGCTGAATTTCGGACCTTCACCGGTTTCAAAGTACAGACCAAGCCCCATCGCATCGGGAATGGTCAGGATGTCAGAGAACAGAATTGCAGCATCCAGCGGGTAACGATCAAGCGGCTGAATAGTTACTTCACAGGCCAGCTCATGGTTCTTGCACAGCGACATAAAGTCACCGGCCTGAGCGCGGCTTGCGCGGTATTCCGGCAGATAACGGCCAGCCTGACGCATCATCCAGATCGGCGTACGGTCGACGGGTTGGCGTAACAGAGCCTTAAGGAAACGGTCGTTTTTCAGTTCGGTCATGGAATACCTGATCAGCACAGTAAATTTGCCGCGTATGATAGCAAAAAAATGCAGGAAAGCTTTTTGACTTTGCTCAGCAAAGATTTAAAGGGCGACCAAAGACGGAGCTGCTGAGGCCAAAGGAAGTAGATTCGTACCTAAAAGACCTACAGGCCCTACAGGACCTGTGGAACGATGACTGCAGGCTGGAGTTTTCCCGATACAGTGCTTTGGTTCTTGCGCGAACAATTTACGGGCAATCAAAAACCCGGCACATGGCCGGGTTTTTTTTATCGCTGTGCTATCAGTTCGCTTCCGATCAATTTGTTACGGCCACCGTCGCGGATACCGTACCGAAGGACAACGAGTTATTAGTCAGCACAACCGTCGCACCAGCATCAGCGGAAGTCAGCGTGATGGAACCATCAGCGTTTTTACTGCGTGCTGAGCCATTCACCGTCCAGCTGTAATCCGCGGCACCATATTCCTGTGTCGTCCAGCGGGTATTGGGGAACAGACGGGTTGCATCATCGAGACTGACAACATCACCGACCAGGTAGGCATCACCCGGGCCGCTGATTTCTACCATTGGCTGAGCAAAAGGTTCTGGCGCAGCCAATGTCAAATCGAGCAAGGTAGTCAGTGCATAGTTAAATCCAGACGTATTACTGGTCAGCACCAGCTCATGCGTACCACTTCGCTCTGGCACAACATAGCGGATCATATATTGGTTGCTGTTGCGCGTACGCAGACGAACCATATCCTGCTGAGCACTCACGATCTGCTCTGCGGTGCCACTGAAATCGCTCCAGGAGTTTGTGTCGATGACAGCAGCTGACATATCGCTCAGATCAGTGTCCGGTGCCGGTGTTCCCAGTGACACATAAATCATAGGCTTGGACAACAGCGCTGTACCTTCCTGAATCGCCTCGCTTTGCCCTTCTTCAGCAGGCTCCTCATCTTCAGCCAGAGTGTCATCCTCTGTACCGTCCTCACCCTCTTCTTCCGCAACTTCTTCATAAACAACCAGAGACTGCCAACCCAAAGCCTCCTCGGCATCCAGCATAGATACATCCTGTTTGGTATTACGCCCGGAGGCAAACAGCACAATATTGGTCAGGCGGATGCCGTCCAGGCGGGTGCGGCCTGAACCGTAATCAGCGTTGTATATGTAGCCGTCCACCAGATCAGGGATAGTGTCCGTCAACGCCACAGTCTCACGCTCCAGCGTTGAGTCAGGCAGATAGCTTCCGATTGAATAAAAAATCGCCTCATAAAGGCCTGATGCGCCGACCGGATTCCAGCTGCTCTGCATACCGTTCAGTGCGGTATTCAACGCGCTATCATCCGTGCTCAGAGTGGTGGTCACAGCATTCACCTGGTCATTGAACTCCCAGATGATAAAACGCTGATTGCGGATTGCAGGATCAGAAGATGCACGGGCAGCGGCGATAAAGTCCCGGACTTCCTGAAAAAGATTGCTGGCACTTTCAATGTCACTGCTACTGCCACTGGTATCGATCAGAATCGCGGTATCCAGCGATACCTCCATGCCCATAAGGCGCTGCATCACCACACCTTGTTCAGCAGCATCCACCAGTTCACCATCAGCACTCAGGATAAACTCATCAACGTCAGCATCAACGGGTTCCAGTGTGTCCTGATCCACCGGTGAAATCACGTAGCCATGGATCATGGGGTCAAACCAGACGCCATCAAATACGTCTTCTTCAACGTAATTCTCTCCCTGCAGAAAAAACTGCAGGGGATAATAGGTAACCGTACTGGTCGGTTCAGTCGGATTGGCCGGGTCTTCATCCGGATCCAGCTCATCGTCACCCTGAAGGCCACCGCCGCCGCCAAAGGCAACACCGCTGCCACTGCCTCCGCCGCCACAGGCTGCCAATGCTGCTGTCATCATCGCTGCCAGTAAATATTTTGCTTTCAGTGTGTCAGCCCAAGCCATTCCCTGATACTCCAACAATCTTTATAGGGTTAAAGGATAACATTCAGTTGCGGCGGCAAGCCATAAACAAAAACGCGGCTTCCCACCGGGAAAGCCGCGTTTTGTGCCGTCTGTCGTATTTTAAGCTGAAAATACTGACGTAATCAGACGTCGAGGTAGTCCAGAATGCCTTCGGCAGCCTGACGACCTTCCCAGATCGCAGTCACTACCAGGTCAGAACCGCGCACCATATCACCACCAGCGAAGACTTTCGGATTGGTGGTCTGGTAAGCAAATTCCTGCTCAGCCGGAGCAACAACGCCATCCCAGCTGTTCACTTCAATGCCGAAGTCCTTGAACCATGGCGCCGGGCTTGGACGGAAACCGAAAGCTACCAGTACAGCATCAGCCGGCAGAATCTCTTCTGAACCTTCGATTACTTCCGGACGGCGGCGACCATTCTCATCAGGCTCACCCATCTGAGTAGTCACTACTTTCACGCCTTCGACTTTGTCTTCACCAACAATGGCAACCGGCTGACGGTTAAAGAGGAACTTAACGCCTTCTTCGCGGGCGTTAACCACTTCTTTTTTCGAGCCTGGCATGTTGGCTTCGTCACGACGGTAAGCACAGGTCACTTTCTTCGCACCCTGACGGATGGAAGTACGGTTACAGTCCATCGCGGTGTCACCACCACCGAGAACCACAACACGCTTACCTTTCATGCTGACGAAATCTTCCGGATTCTTTTCATAACCCAGATTGTGATTCACGTTGGCAATCAGGAAGTCCAGTGCATCGTGTACGCCTTCCAGATCTTCACCCGGGAAGCCGCCTTTCATGTAGTTGTAGGTGCCCATACCCAGGAACACAGCATCGAACTCGTCGATGATGCTCTGGAAATCGACATCTTTACCGACTTCAGTGTTCAGGCGGAATTCCACGCCCATACCTTCAAAGACTTCACGACGGTTAACCATCACGCTCTTTTCCAGTTTGAACTCAGGAATACCGAAGGTCAGCAGACCACCGATCTCCGGGTATTTATCGAATACCACAGGAGTAACGCCGTTGCGCACCAGAATATCGGCAGCGCCAAGCCCTGCAGGGCCCGCACCGATGATTGCTACGCGTTTACCGGTAGGAACCACTTTGGACATATCCGGACGCCAGCCCATCGCGAATGCGGTGTCGGTAATGTATTTCTCTACGTTACCGATAGTCACGGCGCCGAAGCCATCGTTCAGAGTACAGGAACCCTCGCACAGACGGTCCTGTGGACATACGCGGCCACAGACTTCCGGCAGTGTGTTGGTCTGGTGACTCAGTTCTACTGCTTCCAGAATATTGCCTTCGCTGGCCAGTTTCAGCCAGTTAGGAATGAAGTTATGAACCGGGCATTTCCATTCACAGTATGGGTTACCACAAGCCAGACAACGGTGAGCCTGATCGGTCACCTGCTGCTGTTTGAACGGCTCATAAATTTCAACGAATTCAGCTTTACGCTTGCCAATCGACTTTTTGGTCGGGTCCTTACGGGCCACATCGACAAACTGAAAGTTGTTATTCAGACGTTGTACCATCTCGAATCTCTCTCCTCATCCTGTTCCGCTACGTTCCGCTTATTCAGGACGAGCACGGGTAGTGTTCAGCAGTTGTTGCAGATCGGCAGCCTTTGGCTTAACCAGCCAGAACTTACCGATAAAGCCATCGAAATCTTCAAGAATTTCACGGCCCCAGGCGCTGCCTGTTTCTTCAACAAACTCACGGATAGTGCTGCGCAGGTGACTGCGGTACTGTTCAGTTTCTTCGTTCGAGATACGGTGAATATCCACCAGCTCGTGGTTGTATTTATCCACAAAGCTGTTGTCACGATCGAGAACGTAAGCGAAACCGCCAGTCATACCGGCACCGAAGTTGTAACCGGTTTCACCCAGCACACATACCATACCGCCGGTCATATATTCACAGCAGTGATCACCAGCGCCTTCAACAACAGCATGAACACCGGAGTTACGCACACCGAAACGCTCGCCCGCACGGCCAGCAGCCAGCAGCTTACCGCCGGTCGCACCGTACAGACAGGTGTTACCCACGATAGAGGTTTCGTTGGTTTTAAAGGTTGATCCTTTCGGTGGGAAAATCACCAGCTTGCCGCCGGTCATACCCTTACCCACGTAGTCGTTGGCATCACCTTCCAGAATCATATCCAGACCACCGGCATTCCACACACCGAATGACTGGCCGGCAACACCGGTCAGATTCAGGCGGATTGGCTTATCAGCCATGCCCTGGTTACCGTACAGTTTGGCGATTTCACCAGACAGACGGGCACCGATGGAACGGTCACAGTTGGTCACATGGAAGCTGAACTCACCACCGGTTTTGTTGGTAATGGCTTCTTTGGTTTCCGCCGCCATACGCTCAGCCAGCAGACCTTCATCGTACGGCTTGTTGCGCGCTACCTTAACAGTATGCGGCTTATCAGCCGGGATGTGGTCATTGGCCAGAATCGGCATCAGATCCAGGTTGCGCTGTTTACCGGTTGTGCCTTCCAGCATTTCCAGCAGGTCAGTACGACCAACCAGCTCTTCCATGGTACGCACACCAATCTGCGCCATCAGGCCACGGACTTCTTCAGCGATAAAGCGGAAGTAGTTTTTAACCATGTCTTTGGTGCCGATGTAGTGCTTGGCACGCAGATCATCGTTCTGCGTGGCAACACCGGTTGCACAGTTGTTCAGGTGACAGATACGCAGGTATTTACAACCCACCGCCACCATTGGCAGAGTACCGAAACCGAAGGATTCAGCGCCCAGAATGGCAGCCTTGATCACGTCCAGACCGGTTTTCAGACCACCATCGGTCTGTACCCGGACATTGCCGCGCAGATCATTGGCACGCAGTGCCTGATGGGCTTCGGACAGACCCAGTTCCCATGGAGAACCTGCATACTTAATAGAGGTCAGCGGAGATGCCGCAGTACCACCGTCATAACCGGAAATGGTAATCAGGTCGGCATAGGCCTTGGCCACACCGGCAGCAATAGTACCGACACCCGGCTCTGATACCAGTTTCACAGAAACCAGTGCTTCCGGATTAACCTGTTTCAGGTCGTAAATCAGCTGCGCCAGATCCTCGATCGAATAAATATCGTGGTGTGGCGGAGGCGAAATCAGCGTCACGCCCGGCACGGAATAGCGCAGGGTCGCGATCAGGTTGTTCACCTTACCGCCTGGCAGCTGACCACCTTCACCCGGCTTGGCACCCTGAGCGACTTTAATCTGCAGCACTTCAGCGCTGGACAGATAGTGCGGGGTTACGCCAAAACGGCCAGAGGCGATCTGTTTGATCTTGGAGTTACGCACAGTGCCGTAACGCAGCGGATCTTCGCCACCTTCACCTGAGTTGGAACGGCCACCCAGTTCGTTCATCGCCATTGCCAGTGCTTCGTGAGCTTCCGGAGAAAGCGCACCCAGCGACATGGCAGCGGTATCGAAACGTGGATAGATACTTTCTGCCGGTTCAACTTCAGAAATATCGATTGGCTGAATGTCCTTACGGAAGCCCAGCAGGTCACGGATGGTCGCTACCGGACGCTTGTTCACCAGCTCGGCGAAACGGTCGTAAGCTTCCTGACTGTTGGTCTGTACCGCTTCCTGAATGTTTTTCACTACATCCGGGTTGTAAGCGTGGTATTCGCCACCGTGAACATACTTCAGCAGGCCACCCTGATCGATTTTCTTGCGGGTTTTCCACGCGTTTTTGCGTACCAGCTCGAGATCGTTCTGGAAGTCTTCAAAGGTCGCACCACCGATACGGCTGGTGACGCCACAGAAGCACAGTTCAACCACTTCGTTGCTCAGACCAACCGCTTCAAACAGCTGTGAGCCACGGTAGGAAGCAACGGTCGAAATACCCATCTTCGACATCACTTTCAGCAGACCCTTACGGATCGCTTTACGGAAGTTCTGATGAGACTTCAGCGGGTCGCCCAGCAGTTCGCCGGAGCGGTGCAGATCGGTCAGAATATCGTACGCCAGCCATGGGTAGACGGCAGTCGCACCAAAGCCCAACAGCACAGCAAACTGATGCGCATCACGTGCCGCACCGGTTTCAATAATAATGTTCGCGTCAGTACGCAGGCCGTTATCCACCAGATAATGGTGAACGGCACCGGTTGCCATAGCGGCAGGGATGACCAGCTGATCTTCGCTGACTTCGCGGTCAGACAGAATCAGGATGACATTGCCATCACGAACAGCCTGTGCGGCTTTTTCGATCAGATTAACGATGGCCTGTTGCAGACCAACCGCAGGATCAAATGCCATGGACAGCTGAGTGTGACGGAACGCATCTTTACCTGTGTTCTTGATGCCCTGAATCTTCAGCGGCGACAATACTGGCGAGGTCAGAATAATACGGTCAGCATGGTCTGCGCTGGTTTCGAAAATATTCTTCTCGGCACCCAGACAGGTTTCCAGTGACATCACGATGGCTTCACGCAGCGGATCGATCGGCGGGTTAGTAACCTGCGCGAACTGCTGACGGAAGTAATCGGCCATATGACGCACACGCTGAGACAGCACGGCCATCGGCGTATCATCACCCATGGAGCCGGTCGCTTCCTGACCGTCTTCACCCATTGGACGCAGCACCTGATCACGCTCTTCGTTGGTGACCAGCTGCAGCTTCTGATGAGAAGACAGGATATCGCCGGACAGCGGCTCAGCGTCTTCTGCTTTTTGCAGCAGCAGCTGGCTTTCCAGACGGATAGCGTTCTCTTTCAGCCAGGTTTTGTATGGCTGCTCGGCTTTCAGCAGGCTGTCGATATCATCAGTCTTCAGCAGTTTGCCTTCCTGAGTATCGATGGCCAGCATCTGGCCTGGGCCAACACGGCCTTTTGCCACAACATCTGACGGCTCATAACTGTAAACACCCACTTCAGATGCCACAGTAATAAATTTGTCTTTGGTGATAACCCAGCGTGACGGACGCAGACCGTTACGGTCCAGACCACACACGGCATAACGGCCATCGGTAATAACCAGACCGGCCGGGCCATCCCAGGCTTCCATATGCATGGAGTTGTATTCATAGAATGCGCGCAGATCGGCATCCATGGTTTCAACATTCTGCCATGCTGGCGGAATCATCATGCGCACAGCGCGGAACAGACCGATACCACCGGTTACCATCAGCTCCAGCATGTTGTCCATGGAGGAGGAGTCAGAACCTGTGGTGTTCACCAGCGGCGACAGATCAGTCAGGTTCGGCAGACGGTCACTGTGGAACTTACCGGAACGGGCATTGGCCCAGTTACGGTTGCCCTGAATGGTGTTGATCTCACCATTGTGTGCCAGCATGCGGAACGGCTGAGCCAGTGGCCAGCGCGGCATGGTGTTAGTGGAGAAGCGTTGGTGGAATACGCAGATAGCAGTTTCCATACGCTCGTCGCCGAGATCCGGATAGAAGTTCGGCAGATCCACCGGCATCATCAGACCTTTGTAGGACAGCACTCGGTCGGACAGGCTGGCAATATAAAAGTCAGGATACTCAGTAAGGGCTTTCTCGGCGTAGCGACGGGCATAAAACAGCTTGATCGCAAAGTCTTCATCGGACATTTCTGCCGCTGGAGCTACATACACCTGCTCAAAGCGTGGCAGACAGTCGAGAGCCATCGGGCCGAGACAGTCGTTATTTGTGGGAACTGTACGCCAGCCCAGGACACTAAGGCCCTGTTCGCTGATAGCTTGCTCTGTGGCAGCTTTTTGTTTCGCGTAAACAGCGTCGTCCAGATCCATAAACAGCATACCAACGGCATACTGAGCAGGCAGTTGAATACCAGCTTCCGCCGTTACTGCACGCAGGAATGAATCAGGCTTTTGCAGCAACAGACCGCAGCCGTCACCAGTTTTACCATCGGCAGCAATACCGCCACGGTGTGTCATACAGGTCAGGGATTCAATGGCTGTTTTTAACAGCTTGTGGCTTGGCTGACCCTCAAGGTGGGCCAGAAGACCAAAACCACAGTTGTCCTTAAAGTCGCCTGGGGTATACAGACCAGTTCTCATAGAACAGCTCTCATCAGTAAAAACTATTGGTATATCAAGGGCTTACGCCAATCTTTTGCGCAAAAAATAAGCAGCATCGAGACAAAAGGACGCCCATTCTACACATCTGCAGCCCCTGCCACAAATGCGGGCACATCCATCTTATTGTTTTCAGGGGCCGGTCAGGCGCCGGCCCGGGGTGGAATAGGTGTTGTTCAGTGTGCTTCTCAGCCTACTTCAGGGCCTCATGTACCGCAGTAATATCGCGGATCCAGGGCGATTGCCGGCGCAGTACCGGGGGCATGGTATCAACGGCCGCTTTCGCTTCGTCGCGGGTGTTAAAAACCCCGGCAACCACCACGTGCCATGGCTTACCTTTGTGCATTGTCTGATACTGGTACAGACTGCCAACCAGCTTACCTTGCCACTCCTTGCGGAACGACGCAGCATTCGCCGACTGATAGCTGCCAAACAGCTGCACAATAAAACCATCTGCAGTAGCCAGCAACGTCTTCTCTGCGCTGGTATAAGTGCGCCCCGCTTCAACCGGTGGCGCAGCTTTTGACTGCGGCTTCAGCGCCGGTTCAGCAGCTTTAACGTCCGCCGAATCAGCCTTAACCACTGAAGACTCGTTAGTCTGCGCTTCTTCTGCAGTACTGTCCACGGCCGCATCGGATTCTTTAGCAACGTAATTGTAATCCGGCAGTGATGCAACTTGCGGCGGCTTCACTTCTGAAGTTTCAGTCTCTAAAGAGGACAAAGCACCCGCTTTACTTTCTTCTGCAGCAGGCTCCTGGTCACGGGAAGCGTCCATTGTCTGAGGTGCGACAGCAGGCACCGCCGGAGCGACCGCTTCTGTCACCTCAGGCTCTGCATCTGAGGCTTCATCGCCACGGTAAAGAAAGGAGATTCCGAGCGCGGCTGCGACGACAACAATGGCAAGGATATGAGCTAACGGGAATCGCGCCGGTTTTTTGTCCTCAGGGACAGACGCCGCAGGCGCATCCGCCGATGCGTCGAGCAGAAACGATTCTGCCGCCAGCAGTAGGGCCGATGGCCAGCCTCCGGACATATCATAAATCGAAGCCAGCTCATCAGGATTGAGCGGGAGCGGCTGGCCAGGGGTATAAACCAACTGCAGCAGCAGCGCAGCATCATCAGAACTTAAAGGTTCCAGCTCAAGAACATGCAGTGGCGCCGAGGCCGGGCTCTGCCGGAACAGCAGCTCAAAACCGGAGGAGCCGAACAGGGCAAACGATATCGTCTGTGGCGCCAGCAGAGCAAAATGTGAAATAGCATTGAGCGTGTCCTGATCAAGCTGCTCAGCCTGATCAATAACGATCAGCAGACTTTTACCGTTTTCAGCCTGCTCCTGAGCAGCCTGTCTGACCGCATCACGCGCAGCAACCAGGTCGTCCGGCAGTTGCGGCATATCCCAGTGTCTGGCAATTGCCTGCAGGATCGCCGGCAGACCCAACATCAGATCTGCAGCAATAAACAGGCTGGATTCA
The DNA here is from genome assembly GCA_002706025.1 of Oceanospirillaceae bacterium. GTDB lineage: Bacteria > Pseudomonadota > Gammaproteobacteria > Pseudomonadales > Oceanobacteraceae > Venatoribacter. The sequence goes on along the minus strand of PAJK01000083.1, from coordinate 25,299 downwards.
GGCTCTTCGCATTGTGCGGACAAGGCCATCGCCAGCGTTGTCTTGCCGCTGCCGTCCGGCCCACTGACGGCGACCAGCATTTCACTGAATGACGCCAGGTGAGCAAGAAGCTCAAGATGTTTGTATTGCCCTGGCAATAAGGTTGGAACCGACATGGTGTAACTCCGGGATGTGACTGCTGTGACAGCCTCATCGTTATCCTGCTCAAGCGGGAAATCTGTTTCCATACCGACTCCTGTGACTCTGCCTGCCTGACTGCTCAGCTCTGTCGTTACCAGTTACAGAACGCCCAGTTTATCGCCGGCCTGCAGGGTCTGCAGCAAAAGATCCCGCGGCACATCCGATGTCACATAAGCATCACCAATTGCCCGCAGAAGTACCAGACGCAAATGGCCATCCAATACTTTTTTATCAACCTGCATGCGGCTGATGTAATCATCGGTACTCATATCATCCGGACCTGCCACGGGCAATCCGGCTTCAATCAGCAGATTGCGCAGCGCAGTCAGCTCATCAGGACTGATTTGCCCCATACGGCAGCAAAGATCGGCAGCCTGCAGCATACCCGTCCCCACCGCTTCCCCATGAAGCCAGTTACCGTAGCCCTGATGGGCCTCGATGGCATGACCGAATGTGTGCCCAAGATTAAGAATCGCGCGAATACCGGATTCTTTTTCATCCTGAGCGACTACTTCGGCCTTATCCTGACAGGATCGTTCAATCGCATAGGCCAACGCCTGCGGATTTTTCTTCATCAGGTCACTGATGTTGTCGTTAATCCAGTCGTAGAAGGAACGATCACAGATCAGACCATATTTAATAACTTCCGCCATACCCGCCGACAGCTCACGCTGCGGCAGGGTATTCAGCGTATCCGTATCAGCGATAACACACTGCGGCTGATGAAAGGCCCCAATCATGTTTTTACCGAGCGGATGATTCACGCCGGTTTTACCACCAACAGAAGAATCCACCTGCGACAGCAGGGTTGTTGGTACCTGAATAAAGTTAACGCCACGCTGATAGGAAGCTGCAGCGTAACCACACATATCTCCGATCACACCACCACCAAGGGCCAGCAGTGTTGTGGTGCGGTTATGCTGTTTTTCCAGCAACGCATCGTAAATCAGGTTCAAGGTGGTCAGATTTTTGTAGGACTCGCCATCAGGCAGAATAACGGCATCAACCTGATAATCCTTCAGCGCAGCTTTGACGGTATCCAGATAAAGAGGTGCGACCGTTTCATTGGTAACAATCAGCACCTGGCGTCCCTTAATATGAGGTGCGTAGAGATCCTTCTCCCCGAGCAGTCCGGTACCGATGTAAATAGGGTAACTACGGTCGCCAAGATCGACAGTCAGGGTATTCATTTATTCTGCCTTAATTTGAGATTTCAGTTCCTGCACAACCCAGCGGGGATTGCGCTTATCGGTATAGATAATGATGTCTGCCACTTCACGGTACAGCGGATCGCGCTGCTCAAACAAGCCACGCAGCACAGCTTCAGGGTTCTCGGTCTGCAACAGAGGACGGTTTTTATCCTTCGCTGTGCGGGCAAGCTGCTGCTCAACCGACGTGCACAGATACACAACCGTACCGCGGGCAGAAAGATTGCGTCTGTTAGCTTCGCGTAACACCGCACCGCCACCGGTTGCCAGGACAATACCACTGGCCTGTGTCAGCTCATCAATAACCTGTTCTTCCCGCTCACGGAAGCCGGCTTCGCCTTCCATATCGAAAATCCAGGGAATATTGGCACCGCAGCGCTCTTCAATGACCTTGTCTGAATCAATGAATTCGAGCTTAAGTTCTGCGGAAAGAAGACGGCCAATGGTGCTTTTTCCAGCACCCATTGGCCCGACAAGAAATACAGAGGGAGTACGCGTCATAAATTACTGATTGGTAAGGGAATCCTTAACCAGTCGCGGCGTAATAAACACCAGCAACTCACTCTTATCCGTTGACTCATTGGAGTAACGGAACAAAGCTCCGATTAATGGCAGATCACCAAAGAACGGCGTTTTACTGATGGTATGAACCTCTTCCTGGCGGAAGATACCACCCAGTACAACCGTTTCACCGTTGTCTACCAGCACCTGAGTTTCCACCGCATTGGTATCAATGGATGGAATACCTGCGTATTCCTCACCCACAGAATCCTGGTTAATAATCAGGTCCATAATGATACGGTCATCCGGAGTAATCTGCGGAGTTACTTCCAGTTTCAGCACAGCGGATTTGAACGACACACTGGTCGCACCGCTGGAGGAAGCTTGCTGATATGGAATCTCGGTACCGGATTCAATCACAGCGGTTTTGCCATCTGCGGTAATTACCCGCGGCTGAGAAACAATCTCGGCACGGCCATCGGTTTCCAGTGCAGAGATTTCCAGATCGAGAATCATGTCGACGGTCTGGTAACCGATCGCGAAGCTGCTGGCACCCGGAGAAGTTACACCGGCATCAACAACATTCGCACCCGGGAAAGTAACTTCGCCACTTCCGGTATTGAGAACCTCGGACACCTCAGTCAGAGTGGTCTGACTGCCACCAAAAGTAATAGCTGAGTCACCTTTACTGCTCAGGTCGTAGCCGCCGCCACCCCAGTTAACACCCAGTTCTTCAGCAACAGTAGTAGTCGCTACAACAATCCGCGCTTCAATTAATACCTGACGTACAGGTACATCCAGCAGCAGCAGAGCTTCGCGAACCTTCTCAAGATTTGCTGAAGTGTCTTTCATTAACAGAGTATTGGTACGTTCATCAACAACCGCAGAACCGCGTTCCGACAGCAGACCATCTTCAGAGGTCAGCAGCATTGCCAGATCTGAGGCTTTGGCGTACTTCAGCTGCATATATTCAGTGACCAGCGGTGCCAGCTCTTCAACCTGACGAACGGCCTCCATTTCCACTTTCTCACGCGCTGCAATTTCTTCTGACGGTGCGATTAACAGAACAGACCCCATCTGACGCTTACCCAGACCTTTGGTCTTCAGCACCAGATCCAGAGCCTGATCCCAGGGAACATTCTGCAGGCGCAGGGTAATACTGCCCTGCACTGTATCGGATGCCACCAGATTCAGGCCGGTGAAATCTGCAATCAGCTGAAGAACGGCGCGAACTTCAATATTCTGGAAGTTCAGAGAGAGTTTTTCGCCGGTATATGGGAATACCTGCGCGCGTTTCTCCTGCTCATCTTCAGGGAGAACAGACACATTAATGGAGATCATTTTGTCCGTCTGGTAAGACAGGTAATCGAAGTCATCCGTATTTGGCTCGATCACGATCTGCGTAGAAGAACCGTCTTTTTTGGCATCGACGTAACGTACTGGTGTGGAGAAGTCGGTCACATCCAGACGGCGGCTCAGCTCTTCAGGCAAACGTACACCTTTCAGATCCGCGATAATTTTTGATCCCTCACGGCGAATGCTTGCAGAAGCACTTGGATCATTTACAGCAATCTGAATCTGACCTTCCCCCAGAGTGCCGCGACGGAAATCCACATTAACCACTTTCAGGTCATCAGCTGCAGGCTCTGAAGAAGCAGCGAAGGTATCACTCGATTGAGTGAAAACAGATTCATCACCAGCGGCACCAACTCTGATCAACAGAGAGTTACCGGAAACATCCGTGCTGTAAGCAACGAGCTTACTGAGGTTAACAACCAACCGGGAACGATCCTTGGTTGATACCAGCATAGCGCTGTGCGCATTACCGGAACCAATCGTATGACGCTTACTCTTAAGCTTGCTGTTCACGCCTGGCAGGTCGATCGCGATACGTGCTGGCTGTTCAATGGTGTAACCACTGACTTTCGGCGGCGTTGAGTCGAAATCAAGACGGATTTCGGTCACATCACCGGGCAGTGAAGAAAAACTGATATTTTCCAACGTCGTGGCATGCACCAGAGTTGATAACCCCAGCGTCATTACCAGGGCTGCAATTCCCTTTGACACGGTCTGCGCCAATTTAACAATTTTCATCATTTACTCTCCAGCCAGGCCGTCCAGTGGAATTGTACGGGGGCGTTTGATCCAGCCCTTGTTTCCGTCTGGCACTATTTCCAAAAGATTGATTTTATATTCGCTTACTGCAGATATTTTGCCGTAGTTCTGTCCCATGTAGTTGCCTTCTTTGACGCGAACCACACCGCCATCTCCGTCCCGGACAAGAGCCCACAACACACCGTCATCACGCTCCAGAGTACCAACCATCTTAAGCTGCGAAACAGGGTACTGCTCCAGGTGCTCTTTAGGCCGATCAAAATCAGGGGTTATCTGTTCTCCGACACGAATCTGGATCTTCTCTCCTTCCAGCACAGGGAGTTCAAATGGCGACCTCATACCTGCAGCGCTATAACTGAAAAACTCATACGGTTTAAACACAGGGATCGGCTCAATCCGTCCACGCGGCTTACTCAAGGTTGTATTTTTAAATGCTTGAAGGTCCTGCAAGTCACCCGAAGCGGAACACCCGGCCAACAAGGCAAGAGCCGTTACTATCACGAAAGGACGTAATGCTTTCATTTCACGTCCTCCTTATCCGGATTATATTGGTAGGTCTTGGCAGTAATTTCCATCTCAAGACTCCCATCTTCGCCGGCACCAGAAATACTGAAGTCGTGCAAAGTCACGATCCGGGGAAGGGATGCTACCGCAGACACAAAACTACCCATTTCATGATACCCGCCAGACACCTGAACTTTGATTGGCAGCTCTTTATAAAACTCCGTCTGAACCATCGCCTGAGGGTCAATAGCTTTCAGGGTCAGACCCGATCCCAACGCTGCAGCACTGATATCATCAATCAAACCAGGCACCTCAGTATCCCGGGGAAGCTGCTTCAACAGAGAGCCAAAGCTGTCTTCCATTTCCACCATCTGCTGTTTATAAGCATCCAGGTTAGCCACTCTGAAGGCCTTGTTTTCAAAGTCGCTTTTAAGCGTAACTTCCTTTTTTTGTTCGCGCTGAAGGGATTCGAGGCTATCGGCAATCAATCCAAAGTAGCCCCCGGCAAGCACTGCAACGAACAATAAAGAGCAAAAAACAACTTTGCCTGGCAGAGGCCAAGAGCCCATGTTCTCCCAGTCAATGTTATTTATATCCTCAACATTGAATTCTTTGGCCTTATCCAGCATGCCTTTGATATCGAAGTTTTTGGAGTCAGCCATAATCAACCCTCTCCCGCTTCTTCAGCACGCGGCTGAACACGTTTCATCGATATCTCGAATACGTTAAATCCATCATCCATAGACTGCACCCGAATAAGCGTAGGGTCAGCAAACCAATCTGACGCATCAAAATTCCGCATAAATCCAGACACCCGGTTATTAGACCTCGCCCGTCCCTTAATCTGCACACTATTACCCTTGATCGACAAATCTGTCAGATACAGGTCTTCGGGTACGGCGCGCACAACTTCATCAAATACCCGCACGATAACCGGACGGTTGCCCTGCAGATCCTGAATAAGCTTCATACGTTCAATCAGCTTTTGACGGGTATCTTTCAATTCCCGGATTTCATCAATCTTGGTGTCAAGTACCTTGCCTTCTCTTGTCAGATAATCGTTACGCACCTTTTGATTACTGATGCTGGATTCAATCTGACTGTTGACGGCAAAAATAATACCGCCGGCAACCAACAGTACAAAAACAATGACCCCGTAAAACTCATTCTGCCTTTCTTTGCGCCGCTCTTCCCGCCACGGCAACAGGTTTATCTTAGCCATTAATCAAAGCTCCTCATGGCCAGGCCACACGCAATCAGCAGTGAAGGCGCATCACTGCTCAACAGACTGGCATTCACCTTCTGCGACAGTGTCATATTGACAAACGGATTGGCGACCAGAGTGGCAATCCCCAGAACTTCCTGTACTTCGTCCGCAAGATCCGGAATTGACGCGGTACCACCGGCGAGAATGATGTAATCAACATCGTTGAACTGACTCGATGAATAGAAGAACTGCAGCGAACGGCTCACCTGCTGCACAACAGCCCGACGGAACGGATCCAGAACTTCAGACTCATAGTCGTCAGGCAGGCCACCCTCGAGTTTAGCCCGTACAGCTTCTTCTTCATCCAGACCATAACGGCGCATGATGTCTTCGGTCAGCTGTTTACCGCCGAACAACTGCTCGCGGGTATAGATAGATTTGCCTTCATGCAGCACATTCAATGTGCTCATGGTGGCGCCAATATCCATAATGGCGACGGTTTCCACATCATCACCATCCAGCTGAGGCTCAAGCAGCTCGTACACACGCTCGGTACAGAAAGCTTCAACATCAACCCGGGTAACGGTCAGGTTGGCATATTCAGCAGCATCCTTGCGGCGCTCAACGGTTTCTGAACGGCAGGCAGCCAGCAGAACATCAACCATGTCATTGCTGGAGTCAGATGGCCCCTGTACTTCCCAGTCGAGGGCAACTTCTTCTAATGGGTATGGAATGTACTGGTCAGCTTCAGCACGAATCTGAAAATCCATCTCGTCATCTTTCAGACCACCGCTCATCTGTACGGTCTTGGTAATCACCGCAGAGCCTGCAACAGCGATTGCGGCATTCTTGGCGGAGGCCCGGGAGCGGGTCAGAGCACGGCGCACAGCCTCACCAACCGCTTCATCATTACTGATGGCCTGTTCGACGACAGAATTTGGAGGAAGGGGCTCAGAAGCGTAAGCTTCTACCTGATATCGGCCATTATTGTGACTGAGTTCAAGAATTTTTACTGAGGTTGAACTGATGTCCACCCCCAGCAAAGCCTTGGTCTTTTTCTTAAACAGATTAGCCAACACTGAAAAATCCCCTAAAATTCGCGAACTTGCAGACTGAAGCTCACTCAAATCCTATATAGTTAAAGTCATTATAAGCACATTCCTATTAAAAGAACAAAAAACCCTTATAATGCCGCAACCCGCATATTTACTGGCTTTATGAGGCATTTCACATTTTTATTTATGACTAAGTCACACCTGCTACTACGCTTCATTTTCTGGCTGGGAATGTCCATCATTGCCGGGACCGGAATCGTCAGCCTGGCTGTCTACCTGTATCTGGCCCCAACCCTGCCAGATACACAGGAACTCAAAGACGTCGAGCTGCAAACTCCCCTGCGTGTTTTTACCGCCGATGGCCAGCTCATCAGCGAGTTCGGCGAAAAGCGCCGCACGCCCATAACATACGCTGAAACACCGCCTCAGTTCATTAATGCCCTGCTGGCATCGGAAGATGATTCCTTCTTTGAACACTTTGGCATCGATATCAAAGGTCTGGCCCGGGCAGCCTTTGAACTGATCCGTACCGGCCGCAAGAAATCCGGCGGCAGTACCATCACCATGCAGGTGGCGAAAAACTACTACCTGTCCTCGGAAAAGACCTTCACCCGTAAATTCACCGAGATCCTGCTGGCCCTCAAGATCGAACGCGATCTGAGCAAAGAAGAGATCCTCGAGCTCTACATCAACAAAATCTATCTGGGCAAACGCGCTTACGGTATCGAAGCGGCGGCGCAAGTGTATTACGGAAAGTCCATAAAAGATCTTGATCTGGCGCAGCTGGCCATGATCGCCGGTCTGCCACAGGCTCCATCGGCGGCCAACCCGATCAATAACCCGCGCAGAGCGATTGATCGTCGTAACTATGTACTCGCCCGTATGCGCACACTGGATAAGATCAGTGAAGAAGAATTCGACAAAGCGGCCAGATCACCGGTAACAGCGCGCTACCACGGCCCTATTTCCGAAGTGGAAGCACCTTATATAGCCGAAATGGTGCGCCGCGACATCGTTGAGCGCTTCGGTGAAGATGCCTACACCGCCGGCTATAACGTTTACACAACAGTGGACGGTAAGCGCCAACAGGCAGCAAACAGAGCTCTGCAAAGCGGACTTCTCACTTATGACCGCGCTCATGGTTACCGCAAACCCAAACCGGTTGTTGGTATATCCATGCTGACGGTCGCAGACGACCCTGCATTGAAAGAATGGCTCGGCAAGGCCAATCCGTCCTTTGATATCGACTGGCCGGAAAGCCTCGATCTCTGGGATGAGCATCTGCGCAATCTCGACTCACGCGGCATCATCAGCCCGGCCATTGTCAGCCGCGTCGCTGAAAATGGTATCTGGTACTACGATGGCAGCGACGAACGCTGGCTGCCATTCAGCGCCATGGAATGGGCCAAGCCTTACGTTGACGTAAACATCATTGGCAACCCGGTGAGCAAACCGGATGAAGTAGTCAGTGCCGGCGACGAAATCTGGATCGAAGACACAGGCAATGGCCCATTACTGGCCCAGCTGCCGGAAGTCGAGGGCGCGCTGGTGTCCCTTAATCCGAAAGACGGTGGCATTCAGGCACTGGTCGGCGGCTTCTCCTACGGCAGCACGAAATTCAACCGGGTCATTCAGGCAGATCGTCAGCCGGGATCGTCCTTCAAGCCGTTTATCTACAGTTCCGCCCTGGCCAATGGCTACACCCCGGCCAGCATCATCAATGATGCGCCAGTGGTATTTGAAGATAAGAGCCTGGAAAACACCTGGCGTCCGGAAAACCACAGCGGCAAATTCTATGGCCCTACCCGTCTGCGTCAGGCGCTGTACAAATCTCAGAACCTGGTGTCGATCCGTATTCTGAAACAGGTTGGCCCACGCAAAGCTGTCAACTTCATCACGCCGTTCGGCTTTCCACGTGAAAAGCTGAACCCGGATCTGTCACTGGCGCTGGGCGCATCCGCTGTCACGCCGATGGAGCTGGCCACCGGCTACTCGGTTCTGGCCAATGGCGGTTATTCGGTTCAGCCATATCTGATCAGTCGCATCGAGGATGACGAGGGCAATGTCCTGTTCTCAGCCGACCCGGCGGTTGTCTGCAAAGACTGCGAACAACAGCAAACTGAAGAGGAAAACACGAACAGCCAGCAGGCAGATATCGCTACCCTTGACGGCGTCGCCACGGCGGAATCCCTGACCGATCAGGAACCGGCGCTCAATATTGCTCCACGGGTGATGGATGCCCGGGTCAATTACCTGATGGTCAGTATGCTGCGCGATGTCGTGCGTCTGGGCACCGGCAAACGCGCACTGGCACTGAAACGCGCCGACATCGCGGGTAAAACCGGTACCACCAACGATCAGAAGGACGCCTGGTTCTCCGGTTTCAGTCCGGATCTGGTCACCACCGTCTGGGTAGGCTTCGATCAGCCAGTCACCCTCGGACGCTGGGCCTACGGCTCCAACACCGCGCTGCCGATCTGGGTCGACTACATGGAAACCGCCCTGCAGGGCGTGCCTGAACATCCGTTCGAACAACCGGAAGGCATTGTCAGTGCCCGTATCGATCCTGCCACCGGACTGCTGGCAGCACCAGGCCAGGAAAATGCGATGTTTGAGTATTTCCGTGAAGAAAACGTACCGAAGGAAATGGTGAAACCGGCGTCAGCGGAAACCGACAGCGACCATGACGGCCAGCAGGAAGTGATCCCCGAGCAGCTGTTCTGATCCGCATCAGCAGCTCGAAAAGGCCTGCAGCCGACATAAAAAACCCCGCAGCAGCGGGGTTTTTTATGATTGCAGATAAGCCAGAATGATCGTTTACAGATCGACCAGCTTGCCCGGGTTCATAACGTTATTCGGATCGAATACCGCTTTTACTGCTTTCATATAGGCCAGCTCTTCTGTTGAGCGGGTGTATTCCAGATAAGGCTTCTTGGTCATACCGACACCGTGCTCTGCCGAGACAGAACCGTCGTATTTCTCAACGATTTCAAATACCCACTTAGATACATTGCCACAGCGGGCGAAGAAGTCTTCTTTCGCCAGATCGTCCGGCTTGAGGATATTCAGGTGCAGGTTACCGTCGCCAATATGGCCGAACCAGATGATTTCAAAATCCGGGTATTCACGGGTCACAATCTCATCGATATCACGCAGGAACGGCGGCACCTTGGAAACCACAACGGAAATGTCGTTCTTATATGGCGTCCATTCTGAGATGGTCTCGGAGATATCCTCGCGCAGACGCCACAGATTGGCTGCCTGAGTTTCACTCTGACTGATCACACCATCCATGACCCAGCCATTTTCCAGGCACTGCTCGAATACCGTCATAGCCTGATCCATATCGGCGTCAGTGATGGCTTCAAACTCGATCAGGGCATACAAATCCGTACTGGATTCAAACGGCGCCGGAACGTCACCGCGGGCCAGCACTTTCTGCATGGCTTTATCAGAGAAGAATTCAAACGCGGTCAGATCCATCTGGCTCTGGAACTGATTCAATACATCCATCACATGATCCAGCTCCGGAATACCCAGCACCAGCACTGTCAGGTTCTTCGGCGGACGGGTCAGGCGCATGGTTGCCTCCGTCACAAACCCCAGCGTTCCTTCACCGCCGATAAACAACTGGCGCATATCGTAGCCGGTGTTGTTTTTCAGCAGATCTTTGTTCAGACGCAGAATATCGCCCTTACCGGTCACCACGGTCAGGCCGGCGACCCAGTCACGGGTCATGCCCCAGCGGATCACCTTAATACCACCGGCATTGGTACCGATGTTACCGCCGATCTGGCTGGAGCCAGCGGAAGCAAAATCCACCGGATAGAACAGCCCCTGATCCTCAGCGTAGTTCTGCAGCTGCTCGGTAATAACACCCGCACCACACTTAACGGTGCGGTCTACAGCGTTAAACTCCGAGATCTGATTCATGTAGTCGAAGGCCACCACGATTTCGCCATTCGCCGCCACCGCACCGGCACTCAGACCGGTACGGCCGCCGGATGGCACCAGTCCCAGCTGATATTCGTTCGCCAGCAGGACGATATCACGTACCTGCTCGGTGGTTTTTGGAAAGACAATCGCCGCAGGCTTTGGCTCGTAGATTTTGGTCCAATCTTTACCAAAGGTCTGCAGAGAATCGTCGTCGGTGCGCACTTTGTCGCTGCCAACAATGGCTGATAAACGCTCAACAAGGGCGTCTTGAGTCAGAGCAGTCATGGAGGATTCCGCCAGGATGAAAGGTATTCACCTCAAATTGAGTATTCTTCGTGATGAAAACAGAGTTTGAGGCTCACGTTAACAGGCCGGGTATGCTAGCATACGCGCCTTGTTTTTCGGAGTGATTTTCACTCCCCAGTGATCCACCGGCCGCCTCATCGCGCCGCGCAGTCCTTCATCAGACGCCGCCGCAAGCTTCGTTTTTCTGCCGGAATATCACAACCCCCAGTAAATAACTGCTCTACGCATATAAAGGCACAATCATGGCTAACACCTCTCTTGATAAAAGCAAGATTAAATTCCTGTTATTGGAAGGCGTGCATCAATCCGCTCTGGATACCCTGCATGAAGCCGGCTACACCAACATCGAATACCTCAAGACTTCCCTGCCGGACGATGAACTGAAAGAACGCATCAAAGACGCGCACTTTATCGGTATCCGTTCCCGTACCCACCTGACAGAAGAAATCTTCGCCGCGGCAGAAAAACTGATCGCCGTCGGCTGCTTCTGCATCGGCACCAACCAGGTGGATCTGAAAGCGGCGACCAAACGCGGTATCGCGGTATTCAACGCACCATACTCCAACACCCGTTCAGTTGCAGAACTGACGCTGGCAGAAATCATCATGCTGATGCGCGGCATTCCTGAGAAGAATGCCGTATGTCACCGTGGTGGCTGGCAGAAGTCTGCCAATAACTCCTTCGAAATCCGCGGTAAAAAGCTGGGTATCGTTGGTTACGGCTCCATTGGTACTCAGCTGTCTGTTATGGCAGAAAGCATGGGTATGGAAGTGATGTTCTACGACGTGGTTACCAAACTGCCACTGGGGAATGCCCATCAGGTTGGCTCACTGAAAGAACTGCTGAACAAGGCCGATGTTGTGACTCTGCACGTTCCTGAAACCGCTGCCACCAAGTGGATGATGGGTGCTGAGCAGTTTGCTCAGATGAAAGAAGGCTCCATCATGCTGAACGCTTCACGCGGCACAGTCGTGGATATCGATGCACTGGCCGACGCCATCCGCAGCAAAAAACTGCTGGGTGCCGCCGTTGACGTATTCCCGACCGAACCACGCTCCAACGATGATGAATTTATTTCACCACTGCGCGAGTTCGACAACGTGATTCTGACCCCACACGTGGGCGGTTCTACGCTGGAAGCTCAGGAAAACATCGGTAAAGAAGTGGGCGAGAAGCTGTCTCAGTACAGCGACAACGGTACCACCACGTCTTCCGTTAACTTCCCTGAAGTGGCACTGCCAACCAACCACAACGTTCACCGTATCCTGCACATCCACAAAAACGTGCCGGGTGTTATGAACGCGATCAACCAGATCTTTGCTGAAAACCACATCAACATTTCTGGTCAGTACCTGCAGACCGTTGAAGACGTGGGTTACGTAGTCATCGATGTATCCAAAGATGCATCCGATCTGGCGCTGGAAAAAATCAAAGAAGTACAGGGCACTATCCGTGCCCGCGTACTGTTCTGATTCTTCTGCTTCAGACCAATAAAAACGGCAGCTCAGGCTGCCGTTTTTTTGCCTGCGGGTCAGAGACCAATATTCCCTTTCCCTACCCGGCACCATTGCCTGCCCCGCACCATAGCCTACCCCGCACCACGGCCCGGCAGAGCGCTACCAATCCATCGCCCAACCGATCCGGTTGTGCCATCTCGGTGTATTGTCATACAACACCTGATCGTACAGGCCATCATACGTACCCGCCCAGTACCACTGACCCAGTTGAGTGTCAGCCCCCAGACGCCAGACCAGTTTTTTCTGCTGATAGCCGCCTTTACGGCTGCCACCCGCGTCATTGCGGGCACTGTAATCGTAAATAACACCGAAGGATTGCTCCCAGACCGCGGCTTTGCGCGTCCACATCAGTCGCCAAGCCTGCTCGGTGCCAAGAATCAGCTCACTGTTACGGTCCGCCTCCCGGTCCTGCAGCAGGCCACTGAGCACCAGACTCTGGCCGAATACCGGCTGCCAGCTGATCTGACCTTCGACACCGCGCAGATTCATACTGCCTTCGTTACCGAGATACGTGCTGTTCAGGGTAATCTGGGTACTGATGAGATCATCCATGCGCTCTTCGAAATACTTCAGGTTCACCTGTACGGATGACGGGTGGAAATAACCGTAGTAGCCCAACTCCCAGGCAAACAGTTTTTCGTCTTTCAGATCATCGCGCCACGCATCAGCGGAGGTATTGTAGAACAGGGCGCCACTTTCAAGCCCCAGATAATTGTCGCTCATACGGCGCAGCGAGGCCGAGGTGTCGACGTGACGTTCCGCCAGATCCGGACTGCGTTTGCTCTGGGATACCTGCAGACGCACACTCTGCTGCGCACCAAACAGATAATTCATGCCGAGCTTCGGCGAAAAACGCGCCGACCGCTCACCGTCATATTCCAGCATGCCCGCAGCAGAAATCAGTACCGACGTATTCATCCGGTACTCAGCATTGATAAAGGCCAGCCACTGATCAATACGCACCCCACCACCAAGGTACGTATCCGAGTGCGCCTGATCCTGGCGATAACCCAACCCCTGAACCGTGCGCAGTGAATCATTCCAGCGAATGGTATCCTGCAATTCGAAGTCAGCCCGCTGTTCATAAATGTCGATATCGCCATCACCGCAGGTAACTTCATCCAGCGCACCGGCCACCATCATTGGCTGTACCGCCTGCTGCAGCACGGCAAAATCCTCATCACTGACGCTTACGCCCAGCAATGCCGACAGCGTGTCCGCATCCACCAGCCCCATCGCCACCGCAGTAAAAATCTGTTCAATCTGGCTGCGCTCATCGGCCGCCAAACCGTCACTTTGCAATGACAGCAGCGCGCCGGCGACCACATTCATCAAGTCAGGGTTGGAGCGATAGAGCGCTGCNAGTGCAGGATCAAAGGCCACCGACGGTGCACAGCCACGATATTCGACTTCGTTATTCTCNCCCTGCCAATAACCCTGCAACTGCACTTCGTGGTCCGGCGAAACCTGCGTCTTCCATTTCAGCCAGGCCACATCTGAAATCGATTCCTGCTGTGGCGAATCCACCTGAAAATTGGAATCCGCCATCTGATCGCGTTTTAACTGCTGACGGCCCAGCTGCCAGCGCAGCGTGGAATCCGCACCCGACTGCCAGGCGCCGGATAAATTAAACCCTTTAACCTGATTAAAATCCGGCACACCGCCAACCAGACCACCATCGGCGTGATAATCACCGGCGTCACCTTCCTGCCAGCCAAACACACTCAGACGCTGCTGACTGGCCGGGGTCAGATGGGTGGCACTGGCGTAGCCACGACGGCGACTTTCCGAACCGTACTCGGCAGCTATGCGCAATGGCGAACTGTCTGCCGGATGACGGGTAATAATATGAATGACACCCTGAAAGGCATTCATGCCGTAACTGGATGCACTCGGACCGCGGGTAATTTCGATGCGCTCAATGTCTTCCAGCGCAATATTGAGCTGATCCCAGTCGACGTTGGCAAATGAGGCTTTATACACGGAGCGCCCATCCACCAGCACTTCCAGACGACGCGCCAGCGACACATCGCCGGAATGATAGAGAACCGTTGAACTGTTCGACGTCAGCTCACGGGCGACAAACATGCCGGGAACAAACCGAAAAGCGGAAGGTAAGTCTTCAACGCCCCACAGTCGCAGCTGCTCGGCCGTTATAACGGTGACACTGGCCGGCACTTCAGCCAGAGGCTGCTGCAGCCTGACGGGGGTAAGAACCTGAGGAATATCAGGCTCAAATAACAGGGAATCATCCGCACAAACGGAGACAGAAAAGGAGATTGAAACGAGAGAAACCGAGGCCATCACCAGAGCCGCGCTGACCTGCGACAAAGGAGATGAGAAGGGATAAACCCCACTTCTGCTTAATAACATGATCTTCCCTGACTAATTATATATGTGTCAATTACACTAAAAGTTCATCCGATCTTAAAGCGGAATTGACACACTTTTATGACCGAGTGGCACATTTGTCCCATCCGGTCCTGAGTAATCAATCCAGACGCATCTCAATCCCGGCTGCGGCCATATGCTGTTTGGCTTCCTGCACCGTGTACTCACCAAAGTGGAAGATACTGGCCGCCAGCACGGCATCCGCATGGCCCAGTTTCACACCATCGACCAGATGATCGAGATTGCCGACACCACCAGAGGCGATCACCGGAATATTCACCGCATCGGAAATGGCGCGGGTTACACCCAGATCAAAACCACTTTTAACGCCATCACGATCCATGGAAGTCAGCAGGATTTCCCCGGCGCCGTATTCTTCCATTTTTACTGCCCACTCAACGGCATTAATGCCGGTTGGCTTGCGGCCGCCATGGGTGAAGATTTCCCAATGGTCATCCACCTGCTTGGCATCAATCGCCACTACGATGCACTGGGCACCGAATTTCTCTGACGCCGCTTTGACAAACTCCGGGTTATACACAGCCGCNGAGTTGATGGAGACTTTNTCCGCACCGGCATTCAGCATACGGCGGATATCGTCCAGTTCACGGATACCGCCGCCCACCGTCAGCGGGATAAACACCTGCTCGGCAATGGCCTCAACCATGTGTACCGTAGTGTCACGGCCTTCATGGCTGGCAGTAATATCGAGGAAGGTAATTTCGTCGGCGCCCTGATCGTTGTAGCGTTTGGCGATTTCTACCGGATCACCGGCATCGCGGATGCCGACGAAGTTCACGCCTTTTACGACGCGGCCTTTATCCACNTCGAGGCAGGGAATAATGCGTTTTGCCAGACCCATGAATCAGTTACCTGTCAGTTCGTCAGCCAGAGTCTGCGCTTCCGCCACATCCAGCGTGCCTTCGTAGATTGCACGGCCGGTNATAGCACCGAGAATNCCCTGATTCGCNACCTTAGACAGNGCNCGGATATCTTCAATGTTGGTCACACCGCCNGAAGCGATCACCGGAATNCCGCCTTCAANCGCCAGNTTCAGCGTGGCTTCAACNTTNACGCCCTGCATCATGCCGTCGCGGGCGATATCGGTATAAACGATGGAGGTTACGCCGTCGTCTTTAAACTGNTTGGCCAGATCCACCGCNTTAACNGAAGACACTTCCGCCCAGCCGTCAGTCGCCACAAANCCGTCCTGCGCATCCANACCAACAATCACAGTACCNGGAAATGCCTTACAGGCTTCNTTAACGAATTCAGGTTCTTTAACCGCTTTGGTACCGATGATCACGTAGCTGACGCCAGCTTTAATGTAATGCTCGATGGTTTCCAGCGTACGGATACCGCCACCAATCTGAATCGGCAGNCCGGGAAAGGCTTTGGCAATGGACGTAACCGCTTCACCATTCACCGGTTCACCAGCAAAAGCACCGTTCAGGTCAACCAGGTGCAGNCGNCGGCAGCCNGCATCNACCCAGCGCTTCGCCATGGAAACCGGATCGTCACCGAATACAGTGGAATCGTCCATACGNCCCTGACGCAGTCGTACACATTGGCCATCTTTTAAATCAATCGCAGGAATTACCAGCATGTTTGTACCTTAAATCTCAAAATTCGTTGTCACGGGCTGGCACTGACGCCAGACATTGTCAGCCTGACCGNCNCNGCTTAATNANGCCTGGCCGTCCCGGTTTAATCAGGGCTGATCGTCCCAATTTAATCAGGCNTGACCGTCCCANTTTAAAAANTTACGCAGCAGGGAAAGTCCGGCATTGTGGCTTTTTTCCGGGTGAAACTGCACAGCGAAGACATTGTCCTCGCCCATCGCCGCAGCAAAATCAACACCGTAATGGCCACGGCCTTTAACCTGGCTGGCGTTTTCTGCAGCAACGTAAAAAGAATGCACAAAATAGAAACGGCTGTTATCGGCGATACCGGACCACAGCGGATGCGCGACCTGCTGNACCTGGTTCCAGCCCATATGCGGCACCTTCAGATGCTCACCGTTTTCTTTGAGGTCTTTACCAAAGAACNTTACCTNGCCCGGGAACAGGCCCATGCAATCGACACCGCCGTTTTCTTCACTGCGGTNCATCATCGCCTGCAGACCAACACAGATACCCAGCAAAGGTTTGNTTTTGCGNACTTCAGCCACCACCTGATCAATNCCCTGGGCACNGATTTCCGCCATACAGTCGCGGATTGCGCCAACACCAGGCANAACGACGTGGTCAGCTTTGAGAATGGTTTCCGGATCGCTGGTCACCAGCACAGTGGTGTCCGGCGCCACGGTCTGTAANGCACCGTGGGCGGAGTGAAGGTTGCCCATACCATAGTCAATCACGGCACAGATTTTACTGCTCATACAATCACAACCTCACAGACAACCTTTGGTAGACGGCATAACACCTTCCATACGNGGATCCATNTCCAGCGCCATGCGCAGTGCGCGGCCNAACGCTTTGAAAATNGTCTCTGCCTGGTGGTGAGCATTGAAGCCTTTCAGGTTATCAATNTGCAGAGTGACACCAGCGTGATTAACGAAGCCCTGGAANAATTCCCAGAACAGCTGGGTATCCAGCTTGCCAATGCTGGCGCGGGTGAATTCAACATTCATAAACAGNCCCGGACGACCGGAGAANTCGATCACTACCCGTGACAGGGCTTCGTCCAGCGGCACATAAGAGTGGCCGTAACGCACGATGCCTTTTTTGTCACCCACGGCTTTGGCAAATGCCTGGCCCAGAGTAATGCCGATGTCTTCCACGGTGTGGTGATCATCGATATGAGTGTCGCCTTTACAGGTGATATCGAGGTCAATCAGGCCATGACGGGCGATCTGATCCATCATGTGCTCAAGAAAAGGCACACCGGTATCAAACTTTGCCTTGCCACTGCCATCGAGGTCGATGGCAACGCTGATCTGGGTCTCAAGCGTATTACGCTCGACCTTGGCTGCGCGGGTCATGATCTGCTCCAACTCTCGCAAAATGAAAAAGAAAGCATTATAAAGCAAAGCGCCCCGAAAAGTAGGCCGGGAGAGGGCTTTCAGCGACGAAATACCCTCTGTCGACGCCATCCTGCCGCATGTCCGGCATTCATCTGCCAACCCAGCGATGGAGTATAAAGTGCCAGTAAAACTGGAATGCATTACCCGACCGACCGAAACCGACTGGCAGGATCTGCAGAAGATCCACCAGGATANCGCCGCCACAGGCCTCACCAGTGATNTNCAGGAACTGCAAAGTTTCCTNACAAAAGGCGGAGAAATTCTCGCCGGGCGCTTTAATGACCGTATTGCCGGTGTCATTCTGGCAATGCCGACGGAGGATGGTCTTTTATTACATCAGGCCGGCGTCAGGAGCATCACCCAGCGACGCGGGGTAATGCATCAGCTGCTGCATTTTATTCAGCTAAGAGCCAGGGAACGTAAGCAGACTTTATTGATCAAAGATTCACCAGACTGGCTGAGCGAAGCCCTGCAGCGCCGGGNATTNCAGCNCATAANNGGTGTTTTTAAATACAATAATGGTCAATANTCGNAAATTATTCGCATAACCAGAACGATTTATTCAGGNGCAACGACCTTTTCACTGCACCTGTCAGCACTCATACTGCAACAATCACAACCCGGAGCCTGAGAAACATGACCACTCCTCAACANATACGTANCCTTCTGGTCCTGCTGCTGGCGGTATTNACCCTGTCAGCACGTGCAGCAACAGAACCAGCCTCTCCCAAAGAAGTGGTGGAAAAGGCAACCTTCGGCATCATCGCNGAGCTGAACAAACTGACCCCGGAACAGCGTACAGAAGATGAAGTCCGCCGNCTGGTGACCACTTACATCGTGCCTGCGATTGATCAGGAAAAGATCGCCATGGGCGCGCTGGGTAAATACTGGCGCCGTGCTACCCCGGAACAGCGTCAGCAGTTTATCGACCGCTTCCGTGAACGNCAGATCCGCACTTACAGCGGTGCCTTCAAGGCTTTCAGCGGTGAACAGTTCACCTATGAAGACCCACGNTTCAGCCCCGACGGCAGCAANGCGCTGGTTAANGGCATGCTGAAGCAGACCAANGGCCAGGAAGTNCCGGTGGATTTCCGTCTGTACTTTGATAAAGACANCAANCACTGGCGTGTATACGACGCGGTTGTCGCCGGTCTCGGCATGGTAAAAACCTACCGTGATCAGCTGGCCCAGCGCCTGCAGAACAGCAGTATGGATGATCTGCTGAACGAACTGGCCAACGAAGANAACGCCGGTGATGAGAAAACTGAGGAACTTTCTGCCGCTGGCACTGACCAAGGTAACAGTTAGTCCTGACAGCAACTCTCTGCTGTTTTCCTCCCCCTATTACTGGCCCGCGCGGCCAGTTTTTTTTGCCTGCAGTCTGGCAATCATGCGCCCCCAACCTAAAATTAAGGCTGTGTTANTCCCGCTTATCACTGCAATGTTTGCACAATGTCGCAATTATGCTGATTTATGCGCTTGCGCAGCGGGCAGCGGCTTGCCACTATCCATAAGTCAGCAGTTACTCAGCAGAGCACAATGGTCAGACCCTCAGCCATTTTCACAGNTATCCCGGCCTTTTATGCCAACGCCCTTAACACGCCCGGGATGCCCGGATGATTAACATCCTGAAAAATCAGTCCGTACGCCGCAAGCTGGTCATCATTGCCCTGATCACNACNGGCGTCAGTCTGCTGATGTCCAACCTTGCCTTTATTTCGCTGGAATATTATCTGGCGCGTCAGGATGTGCAGAAGAAGCTGGCCATTCTCGGCGACGTGATCGCCACCCGTTCTGCCACTGCCCTGACCTTTAACGATTCCGCNCTGCTGCAAAGTAACCTCGCCACCCTGCAGGCCGACAGCAGCGTCATCCGCGGCTGNATTTATTCTGATCCGAACACACTGGCCGCNGAATANCGTGGCGAAGNCATGCTGCCCTGCCCGAAACANCTGCATCCNCTGCAATCGCGNCAGCAGAGCAACTTCAGCCAGTTCTTCCCGATNCTGCTGAACGATACCCCCATCGGCACGCTGTATATCGAGATTGGCCANGCCGACCTGATGGACCGCATCCGCCAGTTTCTGATTTTCTCGGTNATGATCCTGGCNGCGGCGGTGATGCTGTCGCTGCTGTTGGCGTCNCGCCTGCAAAGCATGGTGGCGCGNCCNATGCGCGATCTCAGCAACACCCTGNGGAATATCATGCTGCGTAAGGATTACTCGATCCGCGCCGGCAAAGACAGTAACGATGANCTGGGCGANCTGGTCGANCTGTTCAACAGCCTGCTGCGCACCATTGAAGAAGAAAACGCCTCACTGAAAACCAGCAAAGAGCGCTTTCACAAACTCACCGCGCTGTCGCCGGTGGGNATTTTTCAGCTCGATCAGAACCAGCAACTGCAATACGTTAACCAGCGCTGGCGCGACATCCATGGCGTACAGAGCAACCTGCCNGGCCTGCAGGAATGGTTTGCCCGCATTCACGCCGACGACCTGCCCGATGTACGTCAGGCCTGGAACCGNCTGACCTCAGATCAGGAAAGCATCGTNATCGAACTGCGCCTGCAGCGNCGNGATCAGAGNCATGTCTGGATTCAGCTGATGGCCAGTGCGCTGCACGACCGTAATGGCGAACTGCAGGGCTATCTCGGCGTAATCTCCGATATTTCCGAACTTAAAGCAGCCCAGCTGCAGATGGAAACCCTCGCCTTTTACGATCCGCTGACGGGNCTCGCCAACCGCCGCCTGTTCCGTAACCGTCTGGAAAAAGCCGTTAAAACCGTGATGCGCTCCGGCACNTCCATGGCGCTGATGTTCCTCGATATGGACCAGTTCAAACGCGTCAACGACACCCTCGGGCACGATGCCGGTGACAGTCTGCTGAAAGAAGTNGCCTCACGGCTGAACAACACCGTACGTGAAAACGATACGGTATCGCGTATCGGCGGCGATGAATTCACCATTCTGCTGACCGATGTTCACCAGACCCAGGACGTTCTGGTGGTCGCCGAAAAGCTGCTCCTCGCCATGGCCAAACCCATCCGCATCAAAGGCCAGGACATAGTCACCACCGTCAGTATCGGTATCACCCTGACACCAGACGACTCCACCGACGCCAATACCCTGATGAAGAATGCCGATCTGGCCATGTACCGCGCCAAAGAAATGGGCCGCAACAACTTCCAGTTCTTCTCTGAGGATATGAATCACTCCATCCTCGAACACCTGTCACTGGAAAAAGAAATCGGCGAAGCCATTGCCCGCGAACACTTCAGTCTGGTCTTCCAGCCCAAAATCAGCCTGACCGACTACCATGTAACCGGCGTAGAAACCCTGATCCGCTGGCAGCACCCGGAAAAAGGCATGATCACCCCGGACCGCTTTATCCCGGTGGCGGAAGAGACCGGCCAGATTTTCGAGATCGGCAGCTGGGTACTGGAACAGAGCTGTCGCCAGATGAGCTCGCTGATCCGCAGCAAAGTACTGCCGGAAGATGCCAAAGTAGCGGTCAACCTGTCAGCCCGTCAGTTTACCGACCCCTACCTGCTGCAGCGTATCCGCAGCGTGCTCGAAATCACCAAAATCCGGCCACAGTGTCTGGAACTGGAAATCACCGAAAGCACCCTGATGGAAGATGTGGAGTCGGCGATTCAGATCATGCAGGAAATCAAAAAGACCGGAGTCGCCATCGCCATCGATGACTTTGGTACCGGCTACTCGTCGCTGTCTTACATCAAGCGCTTCCCGATCGATGTGCTTAAAGTCGACCGCTCCTTCGTCACCGATATCCCGGACGACGAAAACGACATGGCTATCACAGCGGCGGTAATCGCCATGGCACATAAGCTGTCACTGACCGTTGTCGCCGAGGGTGTTGAAACCCAGCAACAGCTGCAGTTCCTGCGTCAGAACGCCTGTGATGAAGGCCAGGGTTACCTGTTCAGCCGGCCACTGTCCCTTGGCCAGTTACACCAGTTCCTCAGCGAAAGTGGCAGCACGTTCAGGGCAGATAAGATTTCCGAACTCTAGTCTGCGCAAGGCCTGCCTTAAACACCTGAGTCCCGTATAATGCGGGACCATGAGCAAAACATTTTCCTTCAGTGATGCCGTTCTCAACTGGTATCACCAATATGGCCGCAAAGACCTGCCGTGGCAGCAGAACATCACCCCCTACCGGGTATGGGTGTCTGAAATCATGCTGCAACAGACCCAGGTCGCCACAGTAATCCCCTATTTTGAACGCTTTATGCAGCGCTTCCCTGATGTGCAGGCGCTGGCCGCTGCCTCACAGGATGACGTACTGCACCTGTGGACCGGCCTTGGCTACTATGCCCGTGGCCGCAACCTGCATGCCTGTGCGCAGAAAGTCGTGGCTGACTTTAACGGTGAATTTCCGCGCTCAGTGGAAGAACTCAGCACCCTGCCAGGCATTGGCCGGTCAACCGCAGCAGCCATTGCCTCAATCAGCATGGGCATCAATGCGCCGATTCTCGACGGCAACGTCAAACGTGTGCTGACGCGTTTCTTTGCTATTGAAGGCTGGCCCGGCGAGACCCGCATTCAGAACGACATGTGGGCACTGGCCGAAGAGCTGACCCCGGACCACAGCTCGCGCGAATACACACAGGCCATGATGGATATGGGCGCCACCCTGTGCACGCGCAGCAAACCCGCCTGCGGTATCTGTCCGTTACAACCCCAGTGTCAGGGCTTCGCCAGCGGCAAACCCACTCAGTTCCCGAACAGCAAACCGAAAAAAGAAAAGCCGGTTAAGAGCACGCTGTTAGTCATGCTGCGCAATCCCGCCGGCGAATACCTCTTACAACAGCGCCCACAAAAAGGCATCTGGGGTGGGCTGTGGAGCTTCCCGGAAGCAACCGATGGTGCGAAGGCTCAGCAGCTGATCAGCCAGCAACTGCCCGGCTGCCCGATCGCCGAAGAAGAGTGGTTAACAGCCTTCCGTCACACCTTCAGCCACTACCATCTGGATATTCAGCCGGTGATTTACCACCTGCAGAACACGCCATCCAGCGTACAGGAATCCGGTAAAGACCCGATTCACTGGTACAATCCCAAATCACCCAGCACACTCGGGCTCGCCGCCCCGGTGAAAATGCTGCTGGAAAGCCAACAGACAGAGAGCCTTATATGACCCGCACCGTATTCTGCAAAAAATACCAGCAGGAACTGGAAGGACTGGACACGCCGCCCTTCCCTGGCCCACAGGGTGAAGACATCTACAATCACGTGTCGCGCAAGGCATGGGAAGAGTGGACCCAGCACCAGACCCGCCTGATCAATGAGAAGCATCTGAACATGATGGACATGCAGGCACGCAAATACCTGACCGAACAGCGCGGAAAATTTCTCAGCGGCGACACCTTCGACGCAGCCGAAGGCTATGTGCCTGAAAATAAAGATAAATAATCTTAGAAAGATGCTTGACAGAAGATCGGCCAAACGGTTTAATACGCGCCACTTGCTGATCAAGACCTGTAACACAGCTGATCAGAACAAGATGCCCAGATAGCTCAGTCGGTAGAGCAGGGGATTGAAAATCCCCGTGTCGGCAGTTCGATTCTGTCTCTGGGCACCACCTCTTCTTTTCAAGCATCCCCATAAGATCCCAAAACCCTTGCCGTTACTGGCTCGTAGCCTTATTGTTTAGCCTGTTACTACCCATTTGATTCCGTATCATCCCAAAACTTTGGGGGTACTTTCGGGGGTATTTCTCAGTCACACGGTAGCTGATACCCCCATTTCCGCGGGGGTACATCGAAGTCCTACCGACTGAACAGGTGTAGGTATGCTGAAAGACACAAAAATCAAGGCGCTGGAAGCTAAAGAAAAAGACTACAAAGTCTCAGATACCGGTGGTCTCTTCCTGCTGATAAAGACCACCGGTGCCAAATACTGGCGGCAGAAATACCGCTTTATGGGCAAAGAAAAGCTGCTGGCCATTGGTACGTACCCAAGTGTAACCCTTAAACAAGCACGTAAGGCTCAGGAAGAAGCCAAAGATCTTCTGAAAGCCGGTATAGATCCAAGCCTTTACCGTAAACAGCAAAAAGCCCGGCGTGAGCTGGAAGCCGATAACAGCTTTTCAGCCATTGCACGCGAATGGCATGCCCGCCAGTCAAATACCTGGGCTCCGATTACAGCGCGACGAAACCTCGACCTCATAGAAAAAGACCTGCTCCCACAGCTCGGTAAGCGACCTATATCAGAGCTGCAGACTTTTGAACTCGTCGGCTGCCTTAACAGAATCATTGACCGCGGCGCTATCGAAACTGCGCACAAAGCCCGCCAGATCGTTAATCAGGTGTGTCGTTACGCGAAACAGACTGGCCGGCTTGAGCACAATCCCGCCTCAGATCTTGCCGGCGCGATCCCTCCGAAAAAAGTTACCCATATGGCTGCTATCACTGAACCCAAAGCCTTTGGTCAGCTCTTGGTGGATATTGATAGCTATAAAGGCTCCCACATTCTGAGAACAGCCCTCGCACTGGCACCCCTGCTATTTCAAAGACCCGGCGAGCTGTGTGGCATGGAATGGTCAGAACTGGATCTGGAGCAGGGCCTGTGGACTATCCCCAGAGAGAAAAAGAAAGAACGCAACCAGGTTGAAGGCGATCATATCGTCCCACTCAGCGAACAGGCACTCGCCTTACTGATAGACCTCCAGCCGATAACAGGCCGCAGTCAGATGGTCTTCCCTAATCAACGTGACCACAGCCGTGCAATCCGTACGGAGAGCTTAAATAAAGCCCTGCGCACGCTAGGCTATGACACCCGCACCCAACAATGCGCCCATGGCTTCCGGGCCTCTGCCCGTACCATGCTGGACGAACAGCTGAACCTCAGGATTGAGTGGATTGAACATCAGCTGGCACACAAGGTACGCGACACTTTAGGAAACGCCTATAACCGTACCAAGCATCTGCCTGAACGGGTTCAGATGATGCAGAGGTGGGCGGATTATCTTGATAATTTAAAACGGCAGTTTCTCGCGGGGAACGTTGTAACTGCAAACTTTGTATAGAGGGCAGCCTGTTGAAATTTTCCTCTTGGGTGCCTAAAGAAGTAAAGCAACGGCATCTAGCCGTATTTCCGAAATCTCTGACCATAAGCTCTGCCGACATAGGTCATAGCGGCAGAGAGTACCTAGAGAAACTCCTTGCTTCCAATGACGCTGCTATCACACTGACATGGACAGCCATAGAAAACACACTAACCAAGAAGCACTTAAAACAAGCTGAAGAATATCCAGAGAATTTCAACTGTAGTAGTTCAGACCCAATCTGACAGTCGCCCGTTTTAACTTGGTGCCTGTCAGGTTACATCTGGGTTAA
>PAJK01000082.1 GCA_002706025.1 Oceanospirillaceae bacterium | reverse complement strand
TAGCTATAAAAGTGAATGGATGCCAAAGCAGGGTTACCAGAACCTGGACGAAGCGACCAAAGATATCAGCTACTACCTGATGAGTTATTACAACCAACAACGCCCGCACAGTTATAACGGTGGGTTAACACCTGTGCAGGCAGAAAAACGGCTTAACAAACTGTCCGGAAATAGTTGACCACTACAATGGCCTCCCCACAGGGACTCGAACCCCGATCGGTCGCTTAGGAGGCGACTGCTCTATCCTGTTGAGCTATAGGGAGACGGAGCGCATTCTAACGGCTGGGGAGGGTGTTGTCAGCCCTGACAGGCTTCTGCTTGCTGTTGTGCGTTCAGGGCTGGTTATTAATTGAACAATCTGCTCGTGAGAGGTTGTCAGAGGTCGGCGAACGGGTCTTCATTTGTCTCATTGGTTTGCCGCTCTTCCCACTGCAGTTCGTTGATCAGCTTATCCAGATAACGCTGTGCCATAGGCGAAATGCGGGTAAAAGCAAAACCGCAGGTCGTATCACCTTCATCGGTGTTTACCACGTGGCGGGCTTCCAGTGAGCAGTCCATGGTGTGTTCGCTGTTAAAGCGGATGCGGCCAATATCGAACTTTTCCTGTTGTTGCAGGCGCTTTTTTACGTTGCCTTTGAAATAGGCTTTGAAGCCGCTGGAGGAGATATCTTTCAGCTGACCGATAAGATCGCCTTCGCTGTCACCCATGCGGATTTTGACCAGTATTTCATGGGCCGGGGGAATCATAACTCGGTAGGAATCGCGACGCTGCAGGTAGAGGACTTTATCGGGAAACTCGGCACGATACTGTTCTTTTCCGGACTGATAGGTCAGACGACCTGTCATGCGGAATTCGATGCGGATTCCCTGGCTGTCGCATTCAATGCTGAAGCGTTTGCCGGAGCGGATCATTTCATTGCCCTGCTGGGGAATGACCTTGTCCATAAAGAAGCTGCGACTCTTGAGGTCGGTTGCCGTAATGGCTGAGCTGAATACCTCGGTACTGCCGTCGATATGCACTTTCACCGGTGTCGACATAAGTACGATTTTACGCAGCGCACCATAGATATCTTCCGCCTCTTCCAGCAGATATTCCTGATTACTATCCATTTCCATCGACATGGCTATTGCTTCCGACACTGTTCAGACCTCAATGTATCCCCGCCCGTTGTTGAGGTGATTTTCTTTGCCCTGATCATTGTATAAGTGTGGATCATTATCGCGGCCGCGCAAGATTTTGAGTTTCTGAACAGTACGGTGACGTGCCGTCAATACAATGTCAGACAGCTGTTGCGAGAGTTTGCGGTTGCGGTTGTACTGTTGCTCCAGTTCCTGCCACAGGCGGTTAATGTTTGCCGCCGGGCGGATATCCGGATGGTTGAGACAGGTGTCTGCGGAATCCATCCCCTTATTCTGCATCCATTGCAGGCGCTGGCTGGCATGGTCACGCAGTTGTTGCAGACATTGGCTGCTGGAGGTTCGCAGGTGTTGCAGGGTGCCTATATCGTTGGCGCGGATGGCGCCGCGCTCCTGGTGCATCAGATCATGAATCTGACGCGCCAGATTCAGTTCTTCATCTAGCAGTTTGGCAAAATGCTGGGTGTCGATGCTCATGGCGGACTACTTTCAGTTGAGTTTGTCCTCAAAAGAAAGCATTTTCCCTGCCAGCTTGTCGTAATCGATTTTGTATTCGCCATTCTGGATCGCATTGCGGATGCGGTCGACGGTGGCGTCGTCTACTTCCGGCATATCACGGATCTCAGCTTCAATCTGCTGAATACTTTTGCTGCTCGCGCTCAGTTTGACCTGATCGGTGACTTTGGCCGTTTCCTGAGCTTTGCTGTTGTTGTCCTGTTTGCCCGGTACGGCTTCGGTTGCGCCGCTCCTGGTTTTTGAACTGGTGTCAGTTCCACCAGTTAACTTATTGATATTCATGGATAAATCTCCCAGCCAGTTTGCCATTTTACACTCCTGCATAGATGTTATCGGCCAGCTTTTATGGAACTTTAACTTTTTTTTGGAATTTTTATTCCACCTGTACTAACCCGGGGGCAATGGCGGTCGCTGTGACGATTTTGCCGCTGCGGTTGTTCTTTACCCTCAGTGTTTCACCTTCCCGCGCTCTCCCCATGGCGGTCCCTTTCATGGTGACACTGATGCCCGGACGATTCACCCTGATATCGACCTCATCGCCACGACCTATGATCAGTGGCTCGTCCAGCATGTCCGGTGACAATACTGTCCCGGCACGCAGGCTGCGCTTTACCTGCAGGCCGCGCAGAGGAATGTTGCGGCCAAAGAATCCTTTGTTCAGCTCACCAATGTCATGCCGCACATAGCNGATGTCGGCGCTGGTCAGATGAACGCCGGCCGTCGTGCTGTGGGCCAGTACGGCAACTTCACGGTAAACATGCAGCTGAATCGCCATATGGCGGCTCCAGTAGGGCGAGGGGCAATGTATTTCTATGCCGTTTCGCCCGGGCTGCAGGGGTTTGACCAGATCCGTCAGGGGCTGACTGTCGCAATCCTGCAGACGGAAGTCTGACGGTGTGCCAGGAAAACTGATTTTGCTGTTCCTGCTGTCGCCGCTTATTTCCTGCCAGCGCTTCAGCAACTGCCGCGAAACCGTCTGCTGCCAGTCGTTCTGTGCCGCAGCAAAGGCAGGCGCTGTCAGGGCCAGAGCTAAAAAAGCTGTAATTATCCTGTGCATACGCAGGTTCTGAACTATGCTCATAAACAGATTGAACTGAATGTCATTAATCCGGCGTTCCGGATGGCTTTAGGTATTTTGAGCAAAGGCCATGCCGGGTTGGGTGAGGGAGCTTGTTTATGGCAGGTGTATTGGACTCGGTAAACCAGCGTACGCAGCTGGTAGGGCAGAACCGTCTGGAGCTGCTGCTGTTCCGGGTAAATGGTAAGCAGGTGTACGGAATTAACGTTTTTAAGGTTAAGGAAGTCCTGCAATGCCCAAAACTGACAAATCTGCCCGGCAGTAATCCTGTCGTGCGTGGTGTTGCCCACATCCGTTCCGGGACCATCCCGATTATGGATATGAGTATGGCGACCGGTAACGCACCGCTGAAGGATCTGACCAATGCGTTTGTCATCATCACGGAATACAACCTGAAAACTCAGGGGTTTCTGGTTGCCGGTGTGGAACGCATCATCAATATGAACTGGGGGGATATTCATCCGCCACCAAAGGGAACCGGCCGGGAGCATTATCTGACTGCCGTTACCGAGGTTGAGAAGAATCTGGTTGAAATCATTGATGTGGAAAAAATCCTCGCCGAAGTCTCACCGATCAGNGAAGAGATCAGTGAGGGTGTNATTNCCGAAGAAGTGCAGATNCGTGCCCGTGAGCGCANGGTGCTGATTGTCGATGATTCGAAAATNGCCCGTAAGCAGGTAACGCGNTGTCTGGAAAACGTNGGTGTGGAAGTGGTNGCACTGAATGACGGANTGCAGGCCTGGCAGCATCTGGAAGAGATCGCTGANNCTGGTGAAAATNTCAGTGATCGCTACATGATGATGATTTCGGATATCGANATGCCGGAAATGGANGGTTANACGCTGACCACACGCGTTCGTGCGGATAATCGTATGTCNGGTTTTTTTGTGGTTCTGCACTCNTCTNTNAGTGGCGTGTTTAACAAAGCCATGGTGGAGAAAGTTGGCGCCAATGATTTTATCGCCAAATTCGATCCGGACATCCTCGCCGAGCGGGTTGCCAGCCGTATTAACGCGTGATTCTGCCGATCTGGAATAATGCATGAGCAAAGAGATGTCAGCTGATGAATACAAACGGTTCCAGCAGATNCTGGAGAAATCCAGTGGGATTCTGCTGGGGGCCGGNAAAGAATACCTGGTCACCAGTCGTCTGCGTCGNCTGATGGAGCGCGAAGCCATCGCTTCTGTTGGCGANCTGGTGAGNAATATGGAGCGTAACCGCAGTCTTATGGAAAACGTGGTGGATGCCATGACGACCAATGAGACGCTGTGGTTCCGNGATGATCATCCTTACCGGATTTTTCGTGAGATGCTGTTGCCGGAGATGGCAAAGAACCGCCGCCCGGTGAAGGTCTGGTCCTCTGCCTGTTCAACAGGGCAGGANCCTTATTCTCTCAGTATCGAGTTTGAAGAATTTAAAAAGAAAAACCCGGGCACGCTGATGAGTGGTGAGCGGATTCTGGCAACCGATATTTCACCGAGTTCTCTGGCACAGGCCAAAGAGGGTGTGTATCAGCAGCTGGCAATTCGTCGCGGCATGAATGATCAGCATCTGAAAAATTATTTTGAAACCGTGTCCGATGACCGCTGGCGCATCGGTAACAGCATTCGCCAGCGCGTGGATTTCCGTCTGCAGAACCTGCAGCAGAATTTTTCAGCACTGGGTAAATTCGACATTATCTTCTGTCGTAACGTGCTGATCTATTTCTCCTCAGATCTGAAGCTGGATATTCTCCGCCGTATGCATGCCAGCCTGAATCCAGGCGGCTACCTGATGCTTGGGGCATCAGAAGCCATGAACAATCTCGGCGACTACTACGAAATGGTGCAGTGTCGCCCCGGTATTGTTTACCGCGCACGTTGATCAGCAGCCGGCCTTTGCGCCGGCTTTTCTTTTCCTTTTTTCTTTTTCTTCGTCATTCCCTCGTAGCCTTTCAGTCTCCCTCGGACAGTAGCCTGCCTTTAACAGCCTGATGTTAACGGCCAGAAGGTTTTCTTTGTTGGCTGCTGTGGCATTTGGGGGCGCTCTTTCACTGACATTGCCGCCGTGTCTGCCGTGCCGTCTTCCTTGCCTTTGCCCTTGCCGCCGGCAGGAAATGGCTTGCCGCTTTGCCTCTCAGTGCTCTTTGAAAAATCTCTAAGTCATTGAAATATAATGAAAAATAAATTTGGCACAGGCATTGCTCAAGAGTGCTTATAGTCACAGATTGAGAATTGGATTATGGCCGCTATCAACTTCAGCAACGCTCTTGGTGTTCACGATTCAGCTTTGCAGCTGCGTGCCGCACGGGCAGAAATCCTGGCCAACAACCTGGCAAACTCCGACACCCCGGGATTTAAAGCCCGCGATATTAACTTCCAGGCAATTCTGGCCGGTGAAACCGCAGCGACTTCCGGCATCGGCATGAACCGTACCCAGAAGGGGCATCTGGAAGGCCGTCGTCAGGTAGATGAAGACCTGCTGTACCGTAATCCAAGCCAGCCATCCATTGATGGCAACACGGTAGATTCTCAGATTGAACAGGCGTTGTTTACCCGTAACACGCTCAACTACAACGCCAGCTTTGAATTTCTCAGCAGTAAATTCAAAGGCATGAAAGGTGCCATCCGCGGAGAATAATTATGTCGCTGAATAATGTTTTTGATATTGCCGGCTCCGGGATGAATGCGCAGTCCATTCGCATCAACACCACCGCCAGTAACATTGCCAACGCCGAAAGCGCTTCCAGTTCCATTGATGAGACCTACCGCGCACGCAAGCCATGGTTCTCTGTGATGGAGAAAACCTTTATGGAAGTGAATGCTAAAAATCAGTTTGAAACCGTGGAGAACGGTATCGGTGCTGGTGTTCAGGTGGACGGTATTGTGGAAAAAGACGCGCCGCTGAAAGCGCGCTTCCAGCCGGATCATCCGATGGCGAATGAAGACGGCTACGTTTACTACCCCAACGTGAATATCGTGGAAGAGATGACCGACATGATGTCGTCATCACGCAGCTACCAGATGAACGTTGAAGTGCTGAAGACCGCAAAACAGATGATGCAGCGTACGCTGACTCTGGGACAGTAAGGGAGGCCGGCCATGTCAATTAATGAAGTCAGTAACAACGGTGCAATTCTGGATCAGTACCGTACGCCGGAAAAAACCACTGAGCCAAAAGACAACGAACTGGGCCGTGATGCGTTTCTTGAGCTGATGGTTGCACAGCTGAATAACCAGAATCCGCTGGAACCAACTGACAACCAGGCATTCGTTGCTCAGCTGGCGCAGTTCTCNTCAGTNGAGGGAATNGACAAGCTCAACACCACAGCAGAAACCATGATGTCGAATTTCTCTTCGACCTCNGCGNTGCAGGCCTCCAGTCTGGTGGGTCAGTCGGTCATTGTTGCAGGTAACGATACTGGCCTGTTGCTGGGCAATGGGGTGGTCAGTGGNTACACCGAGCTGCAGCAGAGTGCNGCGGATATCAAATTAACCATCGAAGATGAGAACGGCCAGGTGCTGGAGCAGTTCTCTTTGGGTAACCATATTTCCGGACCTATGTCGGTTCGCTGGGATGGNCTCAACCTGATGGTNGACGGCAAGATTCAGGACATTGATATGGATAGCCTGAACCGCCAGGAATATTACGTNAACGAGGANGGCGAACAGGTACTGGACGATTACGGTAATCCGATTCCGGTTCCTTACCCACCGGGTGAGTACGTATTCCGCGTCAGTGGCATGGTGGGTGGTCAGTCAGAAGAACTGGGTATGCANATGAGCTCAACGGTGGACAGCGTGACCATGAACAATGGCAGCGTCACCCTCAACCTGGCCGGTGGCCAGACAGCATCTCTCAGTGAAATTAAACAGATTTTGGATGAGTAGTCCCGGTCGGGCAACGGAGTAACAGAACATGGCTTTTAATATTGGGTTAAGTGGTATCCGTGCGGCCTCAACTGATCTTGAGGTGACCGGTAACAACATCGCCAACGCCAGTACAGTTGGCTTTAAAGAATCACGTACAGAGTTTTCTGACGTTTACACCACCACCCTGCTGGGTACCGGTTCTAAACCGGTTGGCAGTGGTGTGATGGTGGATGATGTCAGCCAGAAATTCAGTCAGGGTAATATCAGNGGTACTGAACGTGCGCTGGATATGGCAATTGACGGTAACGGCTATTTTATTCTGGATGACAANGGTTCGGTGTCTTACACCCGGGCCGGGATGTTCTCGCTGGATAAAGACGGCTATGTCGTGGCCAATAATGGTTCCCGANTNCAGGGCTACGCGGCTAATGGCAATGGTGTGGTAAATGGCGTGCTGGACGACTTACAGATTCAGGTCTCCAACCAGCCACCACGNNTGACCAATATGGTCAGCTCTATCCTGAACCTNGACGCCAGTCAGCTGGTGCTGCAGGANCAGGGGCTGCAGCTGGTGTCTAATGGTNTGGTCGTGGGTGCCGCTGATTCAGGTATCCTGAATTCCACCACCACCGTACTGTCGGCCGTTGGNCAACCGACGACGGCTGGGATTCCGGCACAACTCGGTTTTGCTGGTGGTGCTGGCTTCACGGTGGCGGATGTTGGTACGGCAGGTACCGCAGGNACTGAAACCATCGATGTGGATCTTGGCGACGGCAACGGTCTGCAGACCATCACCATGCCAGTGATTCCGGCGGGTTCAACCCCGGCGCAGGTGATTACNGCCATTCAACAGGCNTTTGATTCNACTCTGGGCTCACAACAGCTGACNGCNNCCATTGGTGGTGCCGGNCAGNTGGTNGTGGANCGNGCCGGNTATGCCGCCACCGATGGTTCCAGTTTTACNGTCGCTAANACNGCNACATGGGATGCCTTGTTTGGCGCCGCCGGGGCGGTGACTGCAGGTACTCAGGGTTCCCGNCTGTTTATTGGTTCTACTGCGTTAACCGCNGACTTCACCAGTGTTCCGGGAACCTCGACCACAACCCGTACCACGGCAACGCCACCGCTGAATATTGTCTCCAGTGATCCGGGTACATNCGCCCAGCTGACNGCAACCAATCTGTATGGTGCTCTGGATATCAGCACAGGTACCGGTAACGTGCTGGCTTTNACTATTGCCACCGAAACCGGCGCNACTTATCCGATTAATCTGTCCGAAGCAGCCTGGCAGGGGGCGCCTCCGGGGTCTGGCTATGGCACGCTGAGCATTGCCGATCTGGTCGCGCAGATTAATACCCAGATTACTGCCACNGCCGGTGCNGGTAACGAAGAAGTTCTGGCCGTGAATAATGCCGGTCTGGTGGAATTCCAGGTACAGCCACCGGCAACTCAGGGTGACTATNTACAGATTGCCGATAACTCCGTGTCGTCCATCAACTACTCATTGGATAACCTCGGCTTCCTGNTGGGTAACCGCTTTGACGGTGGTACTGAGCCGGTACAGGCCAACAATGAATTCCAGCTGGAAGTGACCAGTACCACAGGCCAGGGTGGTGGTCCGTTCACCATTACCATACCACCGGCTAACTATGCGTCGCTGGATGATCTGGCCGTTGCTATTCAACAGCAGATTGATATCTACATCGGTGCCAGTGGTATTGCTGGCAAAGTCACNGTGGATGCGGTGGGCGGACAGCTGGTATTTACCAACAATAATGTGGGTGCTGGCGAAGGCATTTCCATTACACCGACCATTGCTGAACCTCAGGCAGTTGCTGCGCTGGGCTTTGACAGCATGTTCGTGGTCACCGGCCAGGATAACATTGACCGCTCCAACAGCTTCCGTATCAACCTGACCGTNCCGGCACCAGACAGCGATAATCGCAGCGGTTCTGTACTGATNTCGCTGGATGAGGAATTCCGTTCTGTACAGCAGCTGGCAGCGTCCATTAACCGCCANCTTAACAGCCAGGATGCGGATGGTTACATTGGTGTGCGNGCANTGGCTGTGGAAGTTGAGCCAAGAACAACACCACCACAATACCAGCTGGAATTGCGTGCCACCGAGGAAGGTGAAGCGTCCATTATCAGTATTTCCAACGTTACGGCATCGGGTCCTGATATTACCGAAGCAGAACTTTATGCATTGCTGCAGGCGGATCCAACCGACGGTACTCTGCTGACCACAGGTATCCGTGGCGTGAACAACCAGTACCCGGAACAGAGCGTGGTGCTGACCAACCCGGAAGGTGAAGAAACCGAAATTATTATTCCGGAAAATGCAGAAGCCAACGAAGTTGTTGCGCTGTTTAACCAGCAGCCGGGCGTTACAGCATCGGCGCTGACCACTATGACAATTCCGCTATCGAGCTATAACAGCCCTGGCAATAATATGCGCCTGCAGCTGAACGGTCAGGATCTTGAGTCCACATCTCTGGCGGATCTGGCCGACGAGATTAACTCGCTGCGCAGCACCACGCTGCCAGGTTTTGAGGCGTCCATTAATTCCGCTGGCGATCTGGTGGTTACCAACGAAATCGGCCGTGATATCAAGCTGGCAATCAGCAGCCCGGTGGTAACGGATTCACTGGTAGTACAGGGCGCTGACGGCACAGGACCTGTGGTTCTGGGCGGTTCTTCCAGTGCGGCAGAAGCGGCTGCTGTCGGTGGTGTCGTAACCTTTATTCTTAATGAAGATTACACCCTGAGCCAGCCAAGCCCGGCGATTTCTGGTCTGTTTGGTGCGCTGACAGAAGATGAATTTACCCCGTACACACTGAATGCCTTCGATCCGGACGATCAGGATACCTACAACCACGCAACCTCGATGACGATTTACGACAGTCTGGGTAACTCCCACATCATGACTCAGTATTTTGTTAAAGAGCCACGCGATCCGAACCGTCCGAATGAGGAAAATATCTGGGCCATGTACGTTCAGATCGACGGCAACGACGTTGGCGATCCGGATCCGACGCTGCCATTCCCACAGAACCTGGAGCCAACGGCTGCGCGCTATGAGCTGTTCTTTAATCAGGATGGTTCATTTGATCCGATTGCTACCGGTGATATTTACGTCACTAACTGGGACCCACTGGATGCCCGTGGTAATCCGACCGGCGCTCTGTCTTCTGTGAACGTACTGGAAGGTGGTCTGCCGCTGTCTGAGCCGCCAAATAATTCCAACTTCCAGATTAATCTGGATGGCTCAACCCAGCATGCCGGCGAGTTCGATGTGAACGATCAGAACCAGAACGGTTATGCCACCGGTCGTCTGACCGGGCTGGAAATTGACCAGGACGGTATTATCTTTGCCCGCTTTACCAACGGTCAGGCAGAGGTTCTTGGGCAGGTGGCATTGGCCAACTTCCGTAATGACGAAGGCCTGACGCCATTAGGTGATACAGCCTGGGCAGAGTCTTTCGAGTCCGGTACGCCAACTATCGGGTCACCCCGTACGGCATCGTTTGGTCAGATTCAGTCGGCAGCACTGGAGGATTCCAACGTCGATCTGTCCGAGCAGCTGGTGGGGCTGATTATTGCTCAGCGTAACTTCCAGGCCAGTGCCAAAACCATTGAAACAACCGACCAGGTAACCCAGACCATTCTGAATATCTGACGTCTGATCTTTACCTTACCGTCAGCG
The DNA here is from genome assembly GCA_002706025.1 of Oceanospirillaceae bacterium. Lineage (GTDB taxonomy): Bacteria > Pseudomonadota > Gammaproteobacteria > Pseudomonadales > Oceanobacteraceae > Venatoribacter. Next base: position 3,988 of record PAJK01000082.1, on the reverse strand, counting down.
GCAAGTCTCTTCCCTTTCAGCGGGAAGCGGCTGCCGCTTTTTCCTCATTTATTCTCTCTTTTTTTCCGGATTTCTCTTTAACTTGTTGAAAAACAAGATAATTCATTACTTGGCACAGGCCATGCAATCCTACAGTCAACGAGGCGGAATTCCGCCGTTGATGATTATGGGGTTCCAACGATGGACAGAGCGTTATACATCTCAATGTCCGGGGCAAAGCAGAATACGCTGGGCCAGGCTGCACTATCCAATAACCTGGCCAATGCCAGCACACCGGGCTTCCGTTCCGACTACACCCAAAGCCGTTCCATGGGCGTTTACGGCGACTATTATCCGACCCGCGCCTATGCCATGACCGAACGTCCGGCCAGTGATCTGCGCGAAGGACCATTAATGGAAACCGGACGCGATATGGACGTGGCGATTGCCGGTGAAGGCTGGTTTGCTGTGGTTGGTCCGGATGGACAGGAAGCTTATACCCGTGCTGGCGAACTCAGTGTGGCGCCGGATGGACGCCTGATGAATGCCTCCGGTCTGCAGCTGATCGGTGACGGTGGTCCGGTGGTATTACCCGAATTCGAAAAAATTGATATCAGCCGTGCCGGTATTGTTTCCATTCAGCCGACCGGCGATGTACCTGCTGGCATTGCTGAACCGGTACAGCTGAAACTGGTTAACCCGGATCCACAGGATCTGGAAAAAGGCGAAGATGGCCTGTTCCGTTTCCGTGATCCGAATCAAGGACCTGCCGTCGCTGAACCTCAGGTATCGTTAATTAACGGTTTTGTTGAAGGCAGTAACGTCAATGCGGTCAGCGAATTAACCGGACTGATCGCACTTAACCGTCAGTATGAAATGCAGGTCAAGCTGATGAAACGGGTGGATGAAAATGCCGCCACCACCACACAACTGCTGTCTGCACAGTAAGGAGTATTTATTATGATGCCAGCACTCTGGGTCAGTAAAACCGGACTGGAAGCACAGGACCTTGCTTTAACGACAGTGTCGAATAACCTGGCCAACGTCTCTACCACCGGCTTTAAAAAAGACCGGGCTGTGTTTGAAGATCTGTTGTATCAGGTTCAGCGCCAGCCAGGTGCTAATTCATCGGCTGATACCCGTTTACCGTCTGGTCTGCAGTTGGGTACTGGTGTGCGCACTGCAGGCACCCAAAAAATATTCACCACGGGATCACTGGAATTAACAGATCAGCCGCTGGATATGGCCATTAACGGACGCGGTTTTTTTCAGATTACTATGCCGGACGGCACCATTAATTACACCCGTGACGGCACCTTCCATATTAATAACGAAGGCGTGGTAGTTAACGTGAACGGCTATCCTCTCGAGCCACAGATAACCATTCCGGAACAGACTAACAATTTGACGATTTCTAAAGATGGTATTGTTCAGGCCACCATGTTTGGTGATCCGACACCGCAGGAACTGGGGCAGATTGAAACGGCCGACTTTATTAACCCTGCAGGTCTGATGGCCACCGGCGGAAACCTGTTCCAGGAAACAGCGGCCAGTGGTGCGCCGGTGGTTGGTGTTCCCAGTGAAGATGGCTTTGGTACCTTAGAGCAAGGCGCACTGGAAAACTCCAACGTGGAAGTGGTGGAAGAGCTGGTGAAAATGATCACCGTGCAACGCGCTTATGAAATGAACTCCAAGGTCGTGTCAGCCGCAGATGGCATGCTGCAATTCCTGACGCAGAACGTATAGGAGGCGGGCTTATGTTACGCACATCGTTTTGTTTATTGGTTATGGTGCTCGGGCTTTCTGCCTGTACCTCAGTGCCACTGGAAAAAGATGTATATCCTGACGATCCTGCCTATTCGCCGGTGTCAGCACAAAGTCTTCAGCCGCCACCCACTGTCGATGGTTCGCTGTTTCAGGCAAGCTACAGTATGGGCCTGTTCACTGACCAGCAGGCGCGCCGTTCCGGTGACATTATTACGGTGATTTTTGACGAGCAGTATCAGTCGTCAAAGTCGGCGGAAACAACAGCAGACAAGTCTTCCGCTTCCACCAGTGAAGTGAACAGCATGATGGGCATGGTACCTGGCTGGAAGAATATTGGCTTTGGTGTAGACACCAATGCGGACCGCCAGTTTTCGGGCAAGGGTGAGGCTGACCGTTCCAATAGTCTGAGTGGTCAGATCAGTGTATCGGTGGCAGAAATTCTGCCTAACGGCATCTTACGTATCCGTGGCGAAAAATGGCTGACGCTGAGTGAAGGGGATGAATACATCCGCATTACCGGATTGATTCGTCCACAGGACATTACGCCGGATAATACGGTGTCATCCAGCAAGGTTGCAGATGCCCGGATTTCATTTGGTGGTCGTGGAAATCTGAATAACTCCACCAAGCAGGGTTGGTTTGACCGCATTATTAATTCACCCTGGTGGCCGATGTAATCCCCGGGCAGGAGCAGATCATGAAGAAATCAATGACGGCTGGTTATGTTGTACTTAGCGCTTTGCTGAGTCTGCTCACGCTGTTTTCTGCAACGGTCAATGCTGAACGTATCAAAGACATCAGCAGTATTTCCGGTGTGCGTACCAACCAGCTGATCGGTTATGGTCTGGTGGTTGGTCTGGATGGTACCGGTGATAAAGCGCCGTTTACCAATCAGACCTTCCGCAACATGATGAGTGAATTTGGTATTACGATTCCCGCCGGCGAAGACCCGAAATTAAAAAACGTGGCAGCGGTATCCGTTACTGCTGAATTACCACCGTTTTCAAAACCGGGTCAGAAAGTCGACATCACTGTTTCATCCATCGGTAATGCCAAAAGTCTGCGTGGTGGTTCGCTGTTATTCACACCGTTAAAAGGCGCGGACGGAAATGTTTACGCTGTTGGTCAGGGAAACCTGGTGGTCGGTGGTTTTGGTGCTGACGGTAATGATGGCTCTAGCATCACTGTAAATGTTCCAAGCGTTGGCCGTATTCCTAATGGGGCTACGGTGGAGCGTACGGTGCCAACCAACTTTGCCCGGGGTGACAGCCTTATTTTTAATCTTGATCGTCCGGATTTTACGACTGCGAAAGCTATGGTCGATCAGATCAACGGTACCATGGGACCTGGAACAGCCGAAGCGCTGGATGCAACGTCGGTGCGCGTCAGTGCGCCACGTGATACCAGTCAGCGTGTCAGCTATCTTTCTCTGATTGAGAATATGGAAGTCGTAACCGGTAAGGAACGTGCCAAAGTTATTATTAATTCACGTACCGGCACGATTGTAATGGGGCAGAACGTCATGATCGAACCGGTGGCAGTCACTCACGGTAATCTGGTGGTGACGATTACCGAGGACTTTCAGGTCGCGCAACCGAATGCGCTGGCGGGTGGTGATACGGTTGTGGTGCCAGAGACCAATATCAATATTGATAATGGCGGCGACAATCGCATATTCAAATTTGGCCCTGGCGTATCGCTGGACAGCATTGTTAAGGCGGTTAATGAAGTGGGGGCTGCACCTGGCGATCTCATGGCAATTCTTGAAGCTATGAAGCAGGCAGGTGCGCTGAAAGCGGAATTAATCGTGATATGACTACTGAGCCGTTTGATGAAGTTAAAGCATTGTCACTGGAAATCCGATCGCTGATAAAACAGGGCGTTCGTGAGGGGGTGGATGAGAAAATCCGGCTGCGCAACGAAAAATTGAAAAGCTGGTTTTCTGCCGTGTCCCGGCTGGAAGATATGACTCCGCAGCAACGAAGTTTTATGGAAGATCTTCTGCAGGAGGAGCGCGTACTGGTGGAACGCCTGTATGCTGAGCAGAAAGGTTATGCCAATCATCAAAAGGGTAAACGGCAGGCGGGAAAATATCAGCAGATGCGCGACAGCCACCGCTGATCCTGTGTGAATATAAAACGGCTGCTCAGCCACTGCTGTCCAACAGTTTGAAACGGATTTTTTTATAAACGGCTTTTAATGCCGATAAGCCATATGCCTCCTGGGGGAACTTATCCCCCGG
>PAJK01000081.1 GCA_002706025.1 Oceanospirillaceae bacterium | reverse complement strand
TTTCACGTCACCGTGAGATACATACTTGGCTTTACCATCGAATTCATCAAACAGGTCGGAGGTCTTTTTACCCAGAGTGTTGATCAGGGTATTCAGACGACCACGGTGCGCCATACCGATAACAATTTCTTTTGCACCGTAGGTACCGCTGCGCTGGATCAGTTCATCCATCAGCGGAATCAGGCTTTCACCACCTTCCAGGCCGAAACGCTTAACGCCCGGGTAACGGGAGCCCAGGTATTTTTCCAGACCTTCAGCTGCGGTGAGACGCTCGAGCAGGTGTAACTTAACTTCGGAGCCGTACTTAGGATTCGTGCGTACGCTTTCCAGACGCTGTTGGAACCAGCGCTGCTCAGCCGTATTCACGATGTGCATGTACTCCGCACCTACTGTACCGCAGTAAGTGGTTTCCAATGCTTCCATAATGTCTTTCAGTGTTGCTTCTTCCTGACCGATAAACAGGGAACCGGTATGGAACTTGGTATCAAGATCCGCGCGGGAAAGGCCATGGAAAGAAAGATCCAGATCCGGCACGCTTTCACGTTGCATCAGACCCAGTGGATCGAGTTTGGCGTGTTGATGACCACGGCCACGGAAGGCGTGGATCAGCAGCAGAACCTGAATCTGCTTACGCTCGTGATCCGAACTTACAGCACTCTGAGATACCGGACGGGCTCTGTGCTGATTTTTGGAAAGAAGGAGAAACTGTTCCCGAATGGGCTTGTGAGGAGTATCTGTGGAGATATTCTCATCGACGCGGGGAAGTTTGTCGAAATAGTTACGCCACTCTTCAGGGACCTCGTTAGGATCTCTAAGGTAGGTTTCGAAGAGTTCTTCGATATAAGCAACATTACCCCCGGCGAGCTGGGAGGTGCTCCATAGTTGCTCCATTGTCTGCTCGTGCATGTACGACCACCCTGTTTTGGTAGAAAACGAGGGAAATCACCCACAGAGAAGTTGCACCGGCTCTAGCGCTACGCGAATTAGAGGGCCGATCGGATAGATCGCAAGGCCTCTGAGGTGAACCGGGAATTCCCCGTACCCTCAACTAAAAAACTAGCTTAGTTAAAAATAAAGCTTTTTGAGCTCTATTTTTGAAAAAATGTTAACGGAAGCGGGCTGTATGTCCAGCCCACTTACGTCTAATACTGTCAGAGACAGTATGTTCCGCAGTTATACCTGCTGGTTCAGCAGCATATTACGGATGTGACCAATTGCGCGCGTTGGATTAAGTCCTTTCGGGCACACATTGACACAATTCATGATGCCACGGCAACGGAACACACTGAACGGATCGCTCAAATCCGCCAATCGTTCTGCTGTAGAGGTATCACGGCTGTCCGCCAGGAAGCGGTAAGCCTGCAGCAGGCCTGATGGGCCAACAAACTTGTCCGGGTTCCACCAGAAAGAAGGACATGCAGTTGAACAACATGCACAGAGAATACACTCGTACAGGCCATCCAGTTTCGCACGCTCTTCCGGTGACTGCAGACGTTCGATCGCCGGTACCGGGGTATCGTTCACCAGGTAAGGCTTGATCTTCTCGTACTGCTTATAGAACAGAGACATGTCGATCACCAGGTCACGGATTACCGGCAGACCAGGCAGCGGACGCAGCACCAGCTTGTCCATCTTGCCTTTGGTAGGCTCAGAAATTGGTGTGATACATGCCAGGCCGTTTTTGCCGTTAATGTTCATACCGTCTGAACCACACACGCCTTCACGGCATGAGCGGCGGTAAGCCAGAGTCGGATCCTGTTCTTTCACCAGATTCAGAACATCGAGAACCATTACGTCCCTGTTACCAGGGATCGTAATCTCGTAGTCCTTCATGTAAGGCGCTTCGTCAGTTTCCGGATTATAGCGATAAATACTCACCAGCATTTTTTTGCTCCCCTATTAATAAGTACGGATCTTCGGCGGGAATGCTTCCATGGTTTTTGGAGCAAAGTTAACCGCACGTTTACCGATAGTCTTGGTGGCTGGGAAGTACAATGAGTGGCACAGCCAGTTCTCATCGTCACGCTCAGTGAAGTCATTACGGGCGTGAGCACCGCGGGACTCTTTACGCTCAATCGCAGCAACAGCAGTCGCGTAAGCCGTCTCGAACAGGTTATCCAGCTCCAGAGCTTCGATGCGCGCAGTGTTAAAAGGTCCGCTCTTGTCTTCGAGAACAGTGTTTTTCACACGTTCGCCGATGGCATTCAGCATTTCCAGACCTTTCTCCATGCTTTCGCCTTCGCGGAATACACCGAAGTACAGCTGCATGGTTTTCTGCAGTTCAGCACGGACTTCTGCAACCTTCTCGCCGCTTGTGGCAGTGTTCAGACGGTTCAGACGACCCATAGCGCGCTCAACATCTTCATCGGTAGGCTGTACGAAGTCGAAGCCTTCTTTAAAGCTCTTCTCAACCTGCAGACCAACCGCACGACCGAATACCACCAGGTCGAGCAGAGAGTTACCGCCCAGACGGTTTGCACCGTGAACGGATACACAGGCGATTTCGCCCGCTGCATACAGACCTTCGATAACCACATCGTTACCGTTTTCGTCCTGAGTCAGAGCCTGACCACCGATGTTAGTCGGAATACCACCCATCATGTAGTGACAGGTAGGAACAACCGGAATCGGTTCTTTAACAGGGTCTGCGTGAGCAAAAGTACGGGACAGCTCCAGAATACCTGGCAGCTTGGCGTTCAGGGTTTCTTCACCCAGGTGGTCCAGTTTCAGGAATACGTGATCAGCATCGTCGCCACAGCCACGGCCTTCCAGAATTTCCAGAACCATAGAGCGGGCCACAACGTCACGACCAGCAAGGTCTTTAGCGTTAGGCGCATAACGTTCCATGAAACGCTCACCGTCTTTGTTGATCAGGTAACCACCTTCACCACGACAGCCTTCAGTAACCAGTACACCAGCGCCGGCAATACCGGTTGGGTGGAACTGCCACATTTCCATATCCTGCATCGGCACGCCGGCGCGGATCGCCATACCAACACCATCACCAGTGTTGATCAGAGCATTGGTAGTGGACTGATAAATACGGCCGGCACCGCCGGTCGCCAGAACAGTCGCCTTGGCTTTAATGAAAACAGTTTCGCCGGTTTCGATTTCGATGGCGATAACACCAGCAACCTGGCCTTTTTCATTTTTCACCAGATCAACGGCGTACCATTCGTTCAGGAAGGTAGTACCGCCTTTCAGGTTACCCTGATACAGGGCGTGCAGCAGAGCGTGACCAGTACGGTCAGCAGCAGCACAGGTACGGGCAGCCTGGCCACCCTTACCGAAATCTTTGGACTGACCACCGAAAGGACGCTGATAAATACGACCTTCTTCAGTACGGGAGAACGGCAGACCCATGTGGTCCAGTTCAAATACCGCCTGAGGACCAATCGAACACATATATTCAATTGCGTCCTGGTCACCGATGTAGTCGGAACCTTTTACGGTGTCGTACATGTGCCAGCGCCAATCGTCATTAGGATCAGCGGAAGCGATTGCACAGGTAATACCGCCCTGCGCAGATACAGTGTGCGAACGGGTTGGGAAAACCTTGGTAATACACGCTGTGTTGATGCCGGCTTCGGTCAGCTGCAGTGCCGCACGCATACCTGCACCACCACCACCAATCACGATTGCATCAAATGATTTGGTTCTGATTTTAGACATGACTTACACACTCCAGAGGATGTCGATACCCCAAACCAGGTATACAAACAGGAAACCTGCACATACCAGCTGGAAGCCAAAACGGACGGCTGCCTTTTTGAGGTAGTCAGTTGAGATGGTCCACATACCTACCCAGGCATGCGCACAGATGGCGATCAGCGCTACCAGGCTGAACACTTTCATCCAGGTCTGAGCGAAAAGACCCTGCCACTGGCTGTACTGCATATCCGGAGAAGCAATCACAAAACCCAACAGAAACAGAGTGTAAAGCGCGAGGATCACTGCGCTTAATCGCTGGATTACCCAGTCATACAGGCCACTACGGCCTAAATTGGTGACACTTGCTACCATACCCAAACTCCTGCCAATACGATTACGATCACACCCAGCACCAGAGTAATGATGGCTCCGGTACGACCGCCCTCTTTGGTTTCACCAATTCCCATATCCATCAACAGGTGTTTGATACCTGCCACAAAGTGGTAACCCAGAGCGGACAGAATGCCCCAGGTGATGAATTTAACCAGGCCGTTATCAAACGCCGCTTTCAGGTCTGCGAAAGACGCTTCTGATTCCAGAGACGCTGCCAGCGCAGTCAGCATGAAAGCTACAGCGAAGAACAGGATGAAACCGGAGATACGGTGAATGATGGAAGCTTTGGCGGGAAGTGGGAGCTCAATAGTAGTCAGATCTAAATTTGTAGGTCTATTGCTATTCACGGCTCTTACACTCTCTTTTGGGCTCAATACCTGAATTATTGCTTTTGGCTTTTCCAGGGATTAAGCGCAGGCTCAAGAAGATATCCTTTGCTTGTACAACTTTTGCACAAGTTTCAGGTCGCGACAAATTATAGTCTTCAGACCACTGATTTACAAACGCTTAAACACTCGTGTTCACTGGTTTGTAAATTCAATAGCCCTTAGTCTGCTTTACAGCGCCGGCACTATAACCGACCATTCGTAATCCGGCTGCTCGACTGCCGGATAATTGACAAACGAAGTTCAGAACATATAGTTGTCCCGTTTATTTTGAGGTCCCGCCTTATTTTTAAGGCTCAATATTTAGAAGCAGGAGGCCGTTCCATGGCTGACAAAAAAGCAACTCTTAAAGTTGATGGCGTTGAAGAATCTCTCGAATTGCCTGTGTATGAAGGCACCCTTGGTCCCGATGTAGTCGACGTCCGCAGCCTCACAGGCAAAGGCCTGTTCACCTACGATCCTGGCTTTATGGCCACGGCAGCAACAGAATCCAAGATTACCTATATTGACGGCGCCGCCGGCGTTCTTCTGCACCGCGGTTACCCAATCGACCAGCTGGCAGAAAAGTCCGATTACCTCGAAACCTGTTACTTACTGTTCTACGGCGAACTGCCAACAGCAAAACAGAAAGCTGCATTTGTAAGCACAATCAAAAATCACACCATGGTGCACGAGCAACTGAGCCATTTCTTTAATGGTTTCCGTCGCGACGCTCACCCAATGGCAATAATGTGTGGCGTTGTTGGTGCTCTGTCCGCGTTCTACCACGACTCGCTGGATATCCATAACGAAACACACCGCATGATTTCAGCGCATCGCCTGATCGCTAAAATGCCAACTTTGGCAGCTATGGTTTACAAATATTCCATTGGCCAGCCATTTATGTTCCCGCGCAATGACCTGGACTACGCCGAAAACTTCCTGCACATGATGTTTAACACCCCATGTGAAGAGAAGAAAGTAAGCCCGGTTCTGGCCAAAGCTATGGACCGCATCTTCCTGCTGCACGCTGACCACGAGCAGAACGCATCGACATCTACCGTGCGTCTGGCTGGTTCTACCGGTGCTAACCCATTCGCCTGTATCGCCTCTGGTATTGCAGCCCTGTGGGGACCTGCTCACGGTGGTGCTAACGAAGCAGTGCTGAACATGCTGGCAGAAATTGGTGATGAGTCGAACATCGACAAGTTCATCGCCAAAGCAAAAGACAAAGACGATCCGTTCCGTCTGATGGGCTTCGGTCACCGCGTTTATAAAAACTTCGACCCACGTGCGAAGGTTATGAAACAGACCTGTGACGAAGTTCTGGCAGAACTGGGCATGGAAGATGATCCAATGCTGAAGATCGCCATGAAGCTGGAAAAAATCGCTACCGAAGACGAGTACTTCGTGAAGCGTGGTCTGTATCCGAACGTTGACTTCTACTCAGGCATTATCCTGAAAGCGATCGGTATTCCGACTGAAATGTTCACTGTGATCTTCGCGACTGGCCGTACACCGGGCTGGATTTCTCACTGGAATGAAATGATTTCCAGCGATTACCGTATCGGTCGTCCACGTCAGCTGTACACAGGTCCACAAAAACGTGATTATCCAGCCTGATAATCCGTGTGATCTGAAAAAAGCCGCTTAACAGCGGCTTTTTTTATGCAACAGAACTATGCACAGGAATCGGTAATTATGAGTAATATTTTATTTATTGGCCTCGGAAATATGGGTTACCCAATGGCCGGACATCTGGCCAGCGCCGGCCACAATGTCACCGTTTTTAATCGCACAGCTTCCCGTGCTGAACAATGGACGTTGGAATATTCCGGCGGCTTTATCAGCGTATTAAATACGCCACTGCCGCACATTGAATATGTGATGTTATGCGTTGGCCGTGATGATGATGTCCGGGAGATACTCACCGGCTCCCATCAACTGTTGCAGCAATTATCTGCGGGCACTCTGGTGATTGATCACACCACGACTTCTGCCCTGCTCAGCGAGGAGATCAATCAGGCCTGCAAAGAACGCGGGTTACTGTTCTGTGATGCGCCTGTGTCCGGTGGTCAACAGGGTGCAATTAACGGCCAACTTAGCCTGATGACGGGGGCCGACAGCAACAGCCTGTTCGAAAATGTTAAATCTATCACCAGTCCATACACCAAAGCGATTCAGCATATGGGCCCCTGCGGCGCCGGTCAGAAAACGAAAATGGTGAACCAGATCTGTGTCGCCGGTCTTGTTCAGGCGCTGTCAGAAGGTATGTTTTTCGCGCAACAGTCCGGACTGGACCTGAACCAGGTGATTGCTGCTATATCACAGGGTGCTGCCGGCAGCTGGCAGATGGTCAACCGCCATCAGACCATGATTGATGGTGAGTATGAGCACGGTTTTGCGGTGAACTGGATGCACAAAGACCTGCAGATCTGTCTTACGGAAGCAGCACAGATGGGCATTGAGCTGCCAATAACCCAGCAGGTAGACAGTTTTTACCAGCAGCTGCAACAAATGGGGGCTGGTCACTACGATACGTCGTCCCTGCTCTATCGTCTTCAGCAACAGAACAATGCCGGCACTGCGGGTGAATAATTCACCTGCGGGCTAACACCTGCACAAATATCTTCTATGCTTAACTGAGTTAATCAGGCAGGAAGACTATGAATCAGCAGCGCCATACACTTGGGGCCCAGAAGCTCCCCGGAGACGATGTTAACTGGAGTCAGGTCAGTGAGACACTGAGCATGCTGGCTCTGGCTGTCGCCCAGATCGACACCTCCCTGCAGGAAGGCAGTCAGTCTGTGAACCAGCTGACCAGCAACTTCACCGCCATGGCGGATAATGCCCAGAAATTGCTGACCATTGCTTCAGAATCCGGCGACAGCATCCCGGTTGAGATTGGCACCATTGCCCGTGAATTGCAGANCGAGATTCACCACGCGATTATTGCTTTCCAGTTTTATGACCGTCTGACACAGCGCCTCGATCANGTGGGTGAAAGTCTGGAGAAAATGGGCCACCTGATTGGCGACCCNTCGCNACGTTATCTGCCCCGNCCCTGGGATGGACTGCAGAAGGAAATCAAAAGCAACTACACCATGGAGGCAGAACGCATNATGTTCGAGCACATCATGGCCGGCCATTCCGTNGCCGAGGCGCTGGAAATTTATCATCACCACTTCACTCAGCAGGATGATGATGGTTTCGGTACCGACGACGATATCGAGTTATTCTGAACGCAGCAGCTCACCGACGGTGAGCTTACGCACTCCCCTGGCAACNGCGTTCTGCCCAAAAATAATTTCAGAATCAATAAAGCAGTGTTCTTTTAGTGCNGCCATAACATCGGCTTCCCGCTGCTGACTGACAATATCCCGCGTTGGAATCACACAGCGTTCACACGGCTTGGTAATAACAAGNTCGCCGCCCGANTCANTNGNCATCGTTTGCCAGCTCAGTTCACTGAACGCTNCACTTCCGCAAGTCACNACATTCGGACGGAAGCGCAGCATATCCAGCTCACGGCNCACTGTCTGACTTAGAACAGCCAGACTCTCTTCACAGGTAATCAGCAGAGGATAACCATCAGCAAACCCAACCAGCTCACCTTCTGCAGCGTATTTAAGATTCACCTGCCGNTGNGTTTCAGNGCTGACCCGNACCAGNCGACAGGGCCGNCCAAGACACNCCTCAAACCAGGCAGCGGCTTCATCACCACAATCCTGCGCNTGCATTTCATCGTTCCAGACACGTACAGAAAGCGTNTCNGCATCGCTTTCTTCGCCATCAGCACNNGTCAGAGAAACCNNCAAAGGTTCCATATCANCAGCGCTCACCAGCAATGAATCATGACTGTANGCCGGATAAATATGNGCCATTTTCGGNAAGGTGCGNTGCGAAAGAAATTTNCCCGCAGGATCCACCAGCATAAAACGACGGTCCCCCACCGGGCCNGCCTCATCAAATGTCAGCTCATCCACCGCCACTGCAGCNCAGGATTTAATCGGATAAATATATAAACGGGTAATTTTCATGCACATCGCCTCTGTCATNNNCGACCTAAGATAGCGANTGNCGATNAAAAAGGCATTAAAAAACCGCCGGTTGGCGGTTAATTAATGTNGTCGGCGTTCAGGATNATTCCGGCATTCCCAGTTTTTTACGCATCAGCCGCTGAACTTCTTTGGCCATTTCTTTTGGCGCAAACTTCGAAAGGAAACCATCGCAGCCTACTTTCTGCACCATGGCTTTATTGAAGTTACCGGACAGCGACGTATGCAGAATGATCATAGTNTCCTTCAGCTCAGGATCACGGCGGATTTCTGTGGTCAGCATATAACCATCCATTTCCGGCATTTCNGCATCGGTAATAATCATCATCAGATTATTNTTNATNTCNCGCCCTTCTTCTTTCCAGTGCATCAGNTGNTGGTANGCCTCAAGACCATTGTGNGCNTCAANAATATTCANCCCCATAGGNCCNAACACNGAACGCATTTGCTCAATGGCAACATGNGAGTCATCGACGATCAGAATGTCTTTNCCCTTAATCGCTTCNCGCAGCTCGTTGTCNTANGCATCGTCAGACAAATTGCTGTGATACGGCGCNATNTCNGCCAGNACTTTTTCCACATCAATGATTTCAACNATGCGGTCNTCAATACGGGTGATGGCCGTCAGGTAATGCTGNCGCCCGGAACCACCNGGTGGCGGAAGAATCTCGTTCCAGTTCATATTCACAATACGGTCAACACCACCCACCANNAACGCCTGAACGGTCATGTTGTACTCGGTGACGATNATNGTGGCGTCTTCTTCNTTGAGTTTCAGNGGNCCCATCTGGATCGCATGCCGCAGATCCACCACNGGCACGGTTTGCCCNCGCAGATGCGTNACGCCGCGCACGACCGGATGGCGGTCAGGAATACGCGTCAGACGGGGCATCTGCATNACNTCCTGCACTTTGAANACGTTGATNGCNAAATGTTGNGAACCGCCNAGATGGAACAGTAACAANTCCAGACGNTTCTGCCCNACCANNTTNGTACGGGCATCAACNNNACTNAGAACCCCGCTCATATATCACTCCGGCAANAGNACTTTNCTNNAGTGTAGCCAAGCNTNNTGAAAACGCATGNAATTAGCGTCTACACTGAGGAAAGACCGCCGGAGAAACCTATGAACACTCAGGAAATTCTGCTTGCCCGACAGCCTATTCTGAACAGCCAGATGGAAATTGCCGGNTANGANCTNCTGTGNCGNCCGATCCCTCAGGATTCCCGCGACTGGCAGATCAGTCACGGCGACCGCGCCACCAGCGAAGTACTGATCAGTGCCTTTAATGATATCGGTATCGAAGACGTGACCGAGGGCAAGCCAGCCTATGTNAATTTCACCACCCACTGGCTGCAGAACCCGCCGATTATGCCCTGNGTAAATATGGTGGCGGAGATTCTCGAACATATTGAGCCAACGCCNGAAAACCTGCAGGCCATCAAAGCACTGAAAGACCACGGCTATCAGGTCGCTATCGACGACTACACCGGTGATCCGGCACTGGTTCCCATGTTCCCGTTCACCGATATCATCAAAATCGACATCCGTGCACTCAGCGACCTGAGCCAGCTGGCAGAAATCATTCAGCGCTACGCCAGTTATGACCTGATCTGGCTGGCCGAGAAAGTGGGAACTCAGGAGGAATTCGACATCTGCAAAGCGGCCGGCTGCACCCTCTTTCAGGGCTATTTCTTCAGCCGNCCGGCCAATGTTTACGGCAAACGNCTGCCNGACAATGCCGTATCCGTNATCAGCCTGATCCGCGCNTTGAATGTGCCTGATGCCAANATCAAGGATATCTCAGCCATCATTCAGTCCGACCCGCAGCTGAGTTACAAACTGCTGAAAATCATCAACTCNGCATCCGTGGGCTTCGGCCGTGAAGTCAGTTCTATCTCTCAGGGCATTGTGCTGGCCGGGCTGAACCGTCTGAAGGCCTGGGCCAACCTGATCGCCCTNGGCAAGCTGCAGAACAAACCNGAGGCCCTGCGCGAACAGGCNGTGGTAAGGGCGCANCTGGCAAGATCATTAGCTCAGAACNTNNACGCTCTGGACGAAGANACAGCCTTTACGCTGGGGCTGTTCTCCCTGCTGGACGCCTTCCTCGACAGCCCNATCCAGGACATCTGCAAACAGCTGAATCTGTCNGAGGANTTGCGTAACGCCCTGATTNGNATGGAAGGCGATTATGGCTTTATTCTGNNNACGGTGATNTGCATGGAACAGGCCGANTGGGATGCCATCAACTGGCAGCGCCTGGAGACAATCGGGGTAACGCCTGCCAATACNGAAATTCTGTACCTCGAATCTCTGCACATCGCCCGCCAGATTCTGGCCAGCGAGCGCAGCTGAGGTCCGNAGCAGAAAACGATATACCAGCGGAATACCCGCCAGCCAGTCTCACTTAAANGCGACNGGCTAAGAGGCAGACCGNCNAANAGCCAGACTGNTTAAGANNCNGNCNGNGCAANCTNAGGCAGGCTGTAATACCTGTGCCAGATATCCAGATAACGGGCNTTTTCCTGCTGCCAGCGGGATTCTGACCAACCCAGCTCCTGACAACAGACAGCAGAAATTGCCTCGCTGCTTTNNTCATCANCCAGNCCACCGTCAGCCAGNAANAGNCCNAGNCGNGTGCGCCGCAGCAACAGATCATCCAGATGCATCACAGCCTCATTACGTGCCNCCCAGCGCANCTCNGACCACATCGTCAGGGTGCCATTAATCAGGNTGTTNNCTGCTTCGNTGCCGGCCACATCCTTCATAGCCGCGCCATAGAAACCGTAAAGCCGTTTTAACTGCTCATCNGACAGCCCGTAATCACCNGAGGTTGGNAACGGACTGGGGTTGAATACGGTTTCNTCAAAGGTCTGTTGCGGATAGTGATTGAGATATTTACTGGCATGNTGCAGCACATCCAGCGCAATNAGGCGGAAGGTGGTGAGCTTGCCACCACTGACNCTGATCAGCCCGTTATCNTCCCAGATACTGTGATCACGCTTTTCTTTGGACGGATTTTTCGCGCCTGACGACACCAGCGGCCGNACNCCNGCCCAGCTNGAAATAACATCNNCACGCACGACATTTGCNCCAGGAAACTGGTATTGAGTGACCTTCAGCAGATACGCCAGNTCNTCNGCAGTAATNCCGACNTCGGTGTTNNTGATGCCGCCGTTATCCAGATCTGTGGTGCCGATCACTGTGCGGCTTTCCCAGGGATAAATAAAAATGGGGCGCTGATCATCCGGGTGCAGCACGGTAAACGAATGCTTCACCGGNAAACGTTCCCGNGGAATCACNATATGNCTGCCACGNGCCGGACGGATTTTGTGCTCNGCCCCTAACTGNCCNCGCAGTTCATCGGCCCAGGCACCGGTGGCNTTAATCACCACACCCGCCTGCAGAGTAAAAGCNTCACCNCTGAGGCCATCACACAGATTCACACCNGTAACGCGCNCCGTTTCATGCTCCTGAATCAGCCCCTGAACCCCCATGTAGTTCAGGCACAGAGCACCATCGGCCATGGCTTCNTGCAGGACCCGCAACACCAGACGGGAATCNTCGGTTACTGCATCAGAAAAACAGGTGCCNCCCATNAGGCTGTCNGTCTTTATTCCCGGCGCAGCCTTGATTAANTCATCGCGGTANACAAATTTACGGTAGCGCTTNCCGGCAAAGGTGTCATAGACAAACAACAGCAGATTGAACAGCAACGGNCCGGGAAACTGCCCGCGATAATGAGCCATCATNTAATCCATACGATCAACCAGCCCCGGAGCTTCNCGCATCAGACGTTCGCGCTCATGCACGGAATGCAGCGTGGTTTTGATATCGCCGGAAGCCATATANCGCAGACCNCCNTGAACCATCTTTGACGACCGGCTGGAAGTACCCCAGGCAAAATCCTGACGCTCGACCAGCACAGTTTTCAGTCCGCGCCGGGCCGCTTCCCGGGCNATACCGGCGCCGGTAATACCTCCGCCAATCACCACCACATCCGCCGTCAGCTCCCCTTTGCGCAGTGCGTCGGTAANTTTCCCTCTGCCCTCTGGCAGCCATTGGCCAACAGCCAGCTCACTGNATGCCTGCCCACAAACATCCTGATGAGAAACGTCCTGGAGAGAAACGTCCTGGAGAGAAACGTCCTGATGAGAAACCGCCATGATCTTCCTTTTTAAAANCGTNTCAGGCCACACGCCTGCTCTTTCAAGTTTAGCTGGTCCGNACGCTCAGCTACGGCCAATGCNGCACTNCACCGGATACTGCGCCTTATACTGCACTTTATATAACAACACGCTATCACACTCAGTNACTGCTGCCGCTGGCCGGACTGTAAAACTTTGCATAACCGCTGTGANGACTGANCAAAGCCGCCGTTCCATNGATTTGTAAATTTTCGCCAAAAGTTATTGAACACTGTTCACAACCAACTTATATTGAACACCGTTCAAAAAGGAAACCACATGCCCAGACGTCAGGATCACACAGCTCAGGAACTCACAGAGATGGCTATTCAGGCCGTTGCGGCACACCTGCAGTCAGCACCGGCCAGCCAGCTCAGCCTGCGTAAAGTAGCCCGTGATATCGGTTATTCCCCGGGTACACTGATCAACCTGTTCGGCAGTTATGATCTGTTGTTGCTGGCATTTAATGCACGCACGCTGGATGCCATTCAACACCAGCTGCTGAGCGCTATTCAGCAGTCGGCGAAAAACAGCAGCAACTCCGTTATCGATCAGCTGGCCGCAGCAGCCGGGTGTTATTGCGACTACGCCCGTTCACATCAGCACGCCTGGCGGCTGCTGTTTGAGCACCGTCTGGCCGATGACCAACCCCTGCCCGACTGGCAGGCTCAGCGCATCGCTACCCTGTTTACCCTGATTGAAGACAGCCTGCGCCGGCTTAACCCAGAGGCTTCATCCACGGCATGCCAGACTGCCGCCCGGGTGATCTGGTCCGGCGTACACGGCATCGCTACCCTGATGCTGGACAACAAACTCTTTATGGCCAGCGCCGACCATAACCCGGACAGCGCCGCCACCCATTCTGAACAGCTCATCCGTTCCCTGCTGCAGCACTATCTGACAGACTGGTGTCAGCACCATCAGACAGATGGGGGCGAGCCCCTGTGAGCGGCGGACAGATCATCGTCACCGGTATTAAATCAACGGCGGTTTCCGCCGCCGTTGCCGTATGTTTACCCGTTTGCCGAACCAGCGGCGAAACCATGAGAAGGAGACTCAACCCATGAGTGAACACAGTCAGTTTGGCCTGCTAAGGCAGCGCCGTTTTCTGCCGTATTTTATTACTCAGGCATTGGGCGCGTTTAACGATAATCTCTACAAAAACGCCCTGCTGCTGTTTATTGCATTCAGCGGCATTGTTGCCGAACAGGATTCTGCCCTGTACACCAACCTGGCAGCGGGCTTATTTATTCTGCCGTTTTTTCTGTTCTCGCCAATTTCCGGGCANATTGCNGACAAAATGGAAAAGTCACGNCTGATCAGAGCGGTCAAACTGCTGGAAGTCGTGATCATGCTGATTGCNGCCGTGGGTATTGTCACCGGGCATGTNCTGCTGATGATGGTNCTNCTGTTTTTAATGGGNCTGCAGTCATCCTTATTCGGCCCGGTCAAATTCGCTCTGCTGCCGCAACAGCTGCATAAAGATGAGTTAGTCGGCGGTAATGCTCTGGTGGAAATGGGNACTTTTCTGGCGATTCTGACCGGNACNATCTGTGCCGGCATTCTGTTCGATCTCAGCAATGCCAGATACTGGATTGCNGCCGGTATCGTCTTTTTCGCNGTCAGTGGTTACATCAGCAGCCGCTTTATCCCACTGGCTGAAGCCAATGCNCCGGAGCTGAANATTAACTGGAACCCGTTAACNGAACTGGTCAACACNCTGCGCAACGCNCGTAAAAACCGCGCAGTATTTCTTTCCATTATGGCGATCAGCTGGTTCTGGTTTCTGGGTGCCGGTTATCTCACCCAATTTCCCAATCTGGTGCGCGACAATCTCGGTGGNAANCCTCAGGTCGTCACCCTGCTGTTAACNCTNTTTTCTGTGGGCGTTGCCGCCGGTTCACTGCTGTGCGAACGTCTGTCNGGCCACAAAGTTGAACTGGGTATTGTGCCAATCGGCTCACTGGGNATGAGCATCTTCGGTATCGACCTGTACTTCGCTTTAGCNAATATTCAGGCTGCCGCTGACATGACTGCNCTTGAATTTATCGCCCNGCCNGAACACTGGCGTTTTATGATTGATCTGGCATTGATCAGTGTGTCTGGTGGTTTNTTTGTCGTGCCACTGCAATCCCTGATTCAGGAGCGCAGTGATAAAAAAATGCGTGCTCAGACCATCGCTGCCAACAATGTNATGAACGCTTTATTTATGGTCGCCAGTGCNGCAACCGGTATTCTNTTTCTGGCNGTGATGAAACTGTCTATCGCCGAATATTTTTTAATCATCGGCCTGATGAACATNGTCGTAGCNGCCTATGTTTTCACCCGTGTACCGGAGTTTTTCCTGCGCTTCTTTATCTGGATGCTGACGCACACNATGTACCGCGTCACCCANGAGGAAACCGATAAAATCCCGGATGAAGGNCCGGTNGTTCTGGTGTGTAATCATGTGAGTTATGTTGATGCGCTGCTGATTGCCAGCGCCAGCCGCCGCCCGGTGCGTTTTGTCATGGATCGNTCCATCGCTGAAATGCCNNTGATGAAATANTTCTTCCGTTTCGCNANGACCATTCCGATCTGCTCACCGAAAAAAGATAAAGAGGTGTATGAAACNGCATTCCGNCGCATCCGCGAAGAACTGGCTGACGGTCAGGTGGTNTGTATTTTNCCGGAAGGCAAGCTGACCAAAGATGGNGANGTAGATACCTTTAAGCGTGGTATCGAACGNATTATNGAAGAAACACCGGTACCNGTTATGCCNATGGGNCTGAGCGGATTATGGGGCAGNTTTTTCAGTCACAAAGATGGCCTGGCACTGACCAAAACGCCGCGCCGCTTCTGGTCGAAAGTGACCATTCGTCTGGGNAAAACCCTGCCACCGGAAGAGGTCAACGCGCCGCTTTTACAACAAAAGGTGCTGGAATTNCTGTAAGGCAGTANCGCCNGAAANGAGTTACNGCGCNCCAACAGACCTGCCTGTTTTTTCATTCNTCAGGCAGGTCGTTCAATAACACTGAGAACGCGATATTCATCGTAGGCGAACTGATCCGTCATACCACTGATATAGTCCAGCAGCAGACGCGTNCGGAAATACCATTCCCACAGATCTTCCGACAGNGAAGCCAGCTTTTTATCTTTCAGATCTGCGCTGAAAACAGCAATATTATCCAGTGCCTGTTTATAGGCATTCANATGTTTACCCGGCAGCTTTTTAAACAGCCGGCTGGCGTATAAATGGGTTTTCTCTTTGCCTGCCAGCAGATCCGCAAAGCTGTCGCGGGGNAATTCCAGCAACGGGCGATACAGATCNAGCAGACCGGTAATAATGCGGTAGCCCTGCAGCTCCTGAGCTTCCACTTCCTGATGACTGAACACCCGCTCCAGCGCTACATTTTTTAAGGTCTGTAACAGCAGATGACAGNCACTGCCATCTTCGGTCAGTGCTTCATCAAATCCGCCACTGAACACNGCNTCNAGNTTTTCAACGAAGCGCTCAGCAGCATGCTCCACTGCTTTACNGTTGATCCCCACCCGCAGGCTGACAAAGAAATTACCGGTCAGNCCCGATTTTTGATACGAGGCATACGCACGTCTGGTAATGTCGGACATCCACTCGCTCTGCTCTGCTGTGGCGATNACNGCNTTACCCAATGATTTTTCNCCGCGNAACANNGCAGAGTATTCGCGATTGAGTAATTCCGGCACATCATCAATGCGCAGAATGCCCTTCTCCACGGCGTCTTCGATGTCNGCAATACAGTAGGAAATATCGTCCGCCGCTTCCATCACATAAGCAAACGGNGAACGCNTGCCNGCNTCCATAGNCANCGCCTGCTGCAGGCGTTTTAACAGGCTGTTTTCACTGAGATAAAAGCCCACTTTCTTCGCCAGATACTGGCCTTGNGGTTTTTTCTGATCGCCACGGCGGGTGTANTTCAATANNCCGGAGATCTGACTGTAGGTAAGATTCAGGTTCTGCAGNGTNTCGATAATACGCAGCCCCTGAGCATTGCCTTCAAAATTGCACAGNTCNCGNTTTACCGCCTCAAGACCGGCGCTGTTGGCCGAAGCNTGNCGCAAAGAAAATAATGCCCGCAGGCGGCTGTGTTCAGAGGTCTGATCAAAGGCNTGCTGCTGAAAGAAANCATCGATATTGCGNGCCATCCACTGATTAATAGCCGCTTCACCAAAATGACCGAATGGCGGATTACCGATGTCGTGCATCAGGCAGGCCATATCGACNANGGTTTCGAACTGACGCTCCAGNCCTGCNAGCCCGGTGGCTTCGAGCAGATTTTTCTCCGCCAGNTTTTTCACGATGGTCTGACTGATATAGCGGCCGACCTGCTGCACTTCCATCGAATGTGTCAGGCGACTGCGNACNGCGGCGTTGCGTTCCAGCGGAAACACCTGNGTCTTCTGCTGCAANCGACGCACAGCAGCAGAATTAATNATGCGCCCGCGATCGCTTTCAAACGCCTCCAGCGGTGNGACATCATCACTGNCATCTTNCGCAGGGCTGCTCCANTGGCGGNCNCTTTTGATACGTTGTTTGAAATCGACTGTCATAACAGGCCTGCGGTAAACACGCTGAATAAATGANGGNTGAATTAAATTCGTTTTAACAAAGACTCAAACACCCGNTGCGGTGAAATCTCNCGATAACACGGCGGCTGAATGGCNCCGGGTTCGTTTTTCAGACAGGTCTTCGACAGACACGGCGCACAGTCTGAATATTCACTGCGCATNACCTCCACCTGAGGCCCNAGCACNCCGGTCAGGGTNGAATCGGTGGCGCCATAAATCGCCACCGAAGGCACTTCCAGTGCCGCGACCACATGGGATAACCCGGTATCAACGCCGNCCACCGCCTGNGCATGGGCGAGATAGGCATTGAGGTCGTTCAGCCCCATTTTCGGCAGCACCTCAACACCNTCAAGACCCGCAGCAATGCGCTGTGCCCGTTCCAGTTCCTCATCATTGCCCCANGGCAGCAGGACTTTACGTCCGGACTGCGAGGTCAGCATCGCCAGATCGCGCCAATANGCTTCCGGCCAGAGTTTGGTAATCCAGGTAGTGCCGTGCAGAAATATCCAGAAATCNCCNTCGACCTGCGGGCGCTGCCAGCGGCTGCGGTCTACGCCATAGCTCAGCCCTTCNGGTATCNGNTANTTNAGNACCTGNGAAAACAGTTGCCGTACACGCGGAATNGCNTGCTGACCTTTNGCNACNGCCTGNGGATGCTGATAAGCCTTCGCTGCCAGGGNTTCACGACAGCTGTTTTTATCCAGNCCAAANCGCGGGCCNCGCGCCATGCGGGTAATAATGCCGCTTTTGATCAGCCCCTGAGCGTCCAGCACGACATCATAATCGGTGGCTTTCAGCTGCTGGCGGAAGGCNNTCATCTCCGCCATGGTGCCTTTACTGAACAGGCTTTTGCGCCAGCGCCGCCAGGCNACCGGAATCACCTTTTTAACCGCCGGGTGCCATTGCGGAATCGCNGCAAAGGCNTCTTCAACCACCCAGTCGATTTCCAGATCCGGTACTGCGCGCCAGGCATCTTCCACAGCAGGCAANGTATGAAACACATCACCCAGAGACGAGGTTTTGATCAGCAGGACTTTCACAGCAGCTCCAGCAGGCAAATTAAGGCAAGAATAAAAACGCCGAACTTTACCCTAACACGGCAGCAAAGCAAGGGACGAGGTCACGCCTTGCTTGACTTTACCCCCCTCTGGCGCAACCATGCCGCCGGTTTGTAAAACATGAGAATTATTGTGCTTAAATCGTGGAAATTCTGGGCCGGAATTATTCTGCTGTCCGGGCTGATCTGGCTGGTTGAAGATGCTTACGGCTGGAAAGCCGTTCTGGCCAGCTGGCAAAGTATCCCACCCCAGTCTCTGGCCATCGCCACCGGCCTGATGCTGCTCAGCTACCTGCTGCGCGCNGTGCGTTTCTACGATTTCTTTGCCGCCAATTGCCGCGGTCATTTNACCCGTCTGCTGCGTATCACTGTGCTGCATAACTTCTTCAATAATATGTTGCCGATGCGCAGTGGCGAGACCGCCTTTCCNNTATTAATGAAACAGCATTTTGCTGTGCCCTACCGCCACAGCGCACCGGCCCTGNTGTGGCTGCGGCTGCTNGACCTGTATGCACTNCTGGCNCTGGCGGTCTTTTCACTGCAGGAAAAGCTGCCGCTGCCGNCCCAATGGTTCTGGCCGCTGGCCGCGCTGCTGTTNATTGCTCCGCTGCTGGTGTTGCCGCTGCAGAACGCCCTGAACCGCTTTCTCAGTAATCATCAGAAANGCTGGGCCAATAAAGCCGCTGAACTGATGCACGCGCTGCCGGCATCACCATGGCCGTTCGTCCGCGCNCTGTTCTGGACCCTGATTAACTGGGCNCTGAAGCTGGCAGTNTATGCCTGGCTGATTGGCCAGTTTCTGCCGGACATTGGTTACACCCAGAGCTGGGTTGGTGCCACCACCGGGGAACTGAGCAGTGTTCTGCCGGTCCACGGAGTAGCCGGNGCCGGCAGTTATGAAGCCGGCGTTCTTGCTGGCCTGCTGCCCTGGGGCATCGCTGCCGACCGCGCNCTGGCCGCCGCNGTAAACCTGCANCTGTTTGTGCTCGGCACAACATTACTGCTGACCGGCCTGATTGCCCTGCTGACNCTGCGTTACAGCCGTCCTGCGGCAACCGCAGAGGAAGAGCAACCGCAGGCNTNAACCGTGATCAGAATACGGTTTTTCTGATGCAACCCACTGTCCCTGTTATTTTCCTGTCACGGGCTTTTGGGTATCATCCCTGTTCTTTTATGTGCGGCAGGATCAACACAGGCCGCATTTTTTTTATACGTAATACAGAGTGGTAGCTGACTTGACTGAGGCAACGAAGACCGAAAACGGCAAACCTTCACTTTCCATTGTCATCCCTATGTACAATGAGATCGAAAACGTCGTCCCTATGGTGGCGCGGGTTCACGAAGGTCTGGCAGGTTATGATGGCGAATGGGAACTGCTGGTCGTAGACGACGGCAGCACCGATGGTACGCCTCAGGCATTGCACGATGAGTCAGCCAAATACGGTTCCCACGTNCGCGTGGTTGAACTGCGCCGCAACTTCGGTCAGACCGCTGCTATGCAGGCCGGTATCGATGAAGCCCGCGGCTACCTGATTGCTACNCTGGACGGTGACCTGCAGAACGATCCGGCGGACATCCCGCGCATGGTGGATCACCTGCTGGAAAACAAACTGGATCTGCTCACCGGCTGGCGTAAAAACCGCAAAGACGATCTGATNCTGCGTAAGATTCCATCCCGTATCGCCAACCGCCTGATCGGTAAGATCACCGGCGTGCGCATCAATGACTACGGTTGCTCACTGAAAATCTACAAAGCGTCTGTGATTAAACAGGTGCGTCTGTACGGNGAAATGCACCGNTTTATCCCTGCNTGGGTTGCGGCAGTTGTGCCACCAAGCCGTATTGGCGAAGTGGTTGTGACNCACAATCCACGGGTAGCCGGTGAATCCAANTACGGTATTTCCCGTACNTTCCGCGTGATNCTCGACCTGCTGTCGGTNTATTTCTTTATGCGCTANCGCGCACGTCCGGGCCATTTCTTCGGTTCCATCGGNCTGGGCCTTGGATCTCTGGGTTCTATCCTGCTGGTGTACTTAGGGATTGTTAAATTCATCATGGGTGAAGACATCGGCAACCGNCCNCTGTTTCTGATCGCCGTGGTGATGGTNATTGCNGCCCTGCAGTTCCTGACNACCGGTGTACTGTCTGAGCTGATTTCCCGNACCTACTTTGAGTCCTCTCAGCGTCAGCAATATGTGATTTACCATCCTTCCGATAAAGAAGCGAAGGANCCGGTTGAGCCGGGCTGGGCNAANGGCTCCGNCAGTGCCGTANCCATCAGCGGAGACGAGTCAGACTCTAACGATGCCGGTTAATCTTACTCATCTGCTGAATAAGCGCCTCACCGGGATACAGATTCCGGTGTGGCTGCTGGCAGTCATCACTGCCTTCTTTTTTCTGAATCTGGGTGGTTTCCTGCTNTTCGACCATGACGAAGGNGCTTTCAGCGAAGCNACCCGCGGCATGTTTGAACGCAATGACTTCATCACCACCTGGCTTAATGACCGCATCCGCTTCGATAAACCGATTCTGATTTACTGGCTGCAGGCCGCCTCNATCAGNGTGTTCGGTACCGAAGTGTGGGCCTTCCGNCTGCCATCTGCNCTGGCCGGTATGGCCTGGACGCTNGGCATTTTTGCTTTCTGCCGCCGCTACCTGANCGACACCACCGCCATTGTTGCTGCTCTTATTGCCTCGTCCGCGCTGGGCATCAATATGATCAGNCATGTNGCCACTGCCGATGCGCTGCTCAATGCTCTGCTGTCGTCCACCCTGCTGCTGATGTACGTCTACAGTCGCCAGCCACAGAAGGCTCTGCTGTACGGCATTTATATTCTGATGGCGTTTGGTGTTCTGACCAAAGGTCCGGTCGCCGTGGCGATTCCGCTGATGGTTGCCGCGCTGTTTTATCTGAGCCACGGCCTCAGAAAAGAACTGCTGCAGGCGATCTTTTTTATTCCTGGCTGGATTGTCTTTCTGCTGATTGCCGCTCCCTGGTACATCCTTGAATATCAGGCCCATGGTCAGGATTTCATCGACGGCTTTATCCTTAAGCACAACGTCAATCGCTTTAATAATGCGATGGAAGGCCACGATGGCGGCATCCTGTTTTATCCGTTAGTGCTGCCCTTTGTGCTGGCGCCGTTCGGAGCCCTGTTTATCCGCATGCTGCCCTCCATCAAACACCTGAAGCCGGGCAAAGATGCACTGGACGCCTTCCTGTGGATCTGGTTCCTCGTGGTACTGGTACTCTTCAGTCTGGCCAGCACCAAACTGCCGCATTACATCCTGTACGGCTGCACACCGCTGGTTATCCTGATGGCGC
>PAJK01000080.1 GCA_002706025.1 Oceanospirillaceae bacterium | reverse complement strand
TCAGCCGCGAAAAACAGAATAGGCCTGCGGCCATCGGAGCTGAAGCACCTCCCACAACAAACCTGTGATTCCAATTACGGCGATTCATTGTAGGAGTGGGGTCACCCGAGAATCCGGCGTTGCCGGATCATTACGTTTCTTGGTGCGCATTGCACACACTACAATGATTCGGGGCGTAGATTTAATTGTAGGAGCGGCTTCAGCCGCGAATCCGGCGAAGCCGGACATTACGGATCATTGCGGGTATTGGTGGGCTTGCCCACCATGGCGGACTGCAATGACTGAAATACAGGAATTAATCTTCAGTTTTTCCCGCTCATTGCAAGCAAATAAAAAAGGCGATGAAATCATCGCCTTTTTTCTTTCCAGTCTTTATTCCGGTTTTTATGTCGTAACCGGTTACAGAGCCGGCATATCCGGTGCGGTGAATTCCAGGATTTCAGCAGCGTCAGTACTGTCCTGACACCAGAGTGTGCCGCTGGTTGCAGGGCTACGGAAGCCGGTAATCACATCGCCACAGTGCTGAATATCACCCGAGGTAAATGTATGGTCACCGTTCTTGGTTAAATTTGTCGGGTTATAGCTTATAAGAAATGAGCCACCGGCAGGTGATGTCATGTACACACGGGCATCGGTAGCGGATTTTTTCCACACATGAATATCCTTCACATCCCACAGGCTGGTCGTGCCATCGAATTTATTCTCACCGCTGATAACAAGGTTGATATCGCTGCCAGCGTCCCGTGTCAGGTGAACCCGGTTCTGACTATTTGCCGGAGCTGTAAAAGCAACAATAGCTGAATTACCATCTAAGGCGTGTACCGCCTGTATGTCGTTGTTGTTCGCATCGTATTTGTTGATTCGTGTTGGCAGGCCCGCGTAGGTTCCAGTGGTAATGCTTCCGCCCGCATTAATGTTAAAAGCGATTTCCGCCTTAGCGACCTGATAGAAGTTGGCCGTTGTAATCTGCTCACCTCCGATACCGCCGACAATCAATGTCACTGAAAATCCGGATGTACTAACGGTGGCTGCGCCAATTGATAATGAGTCACAGTTGGAGATGTCCCAGCGTACGTTAGCAGCACCTAGCGGATAGTAATTATAAAGAGGTAAAGACGCAGGTGTTGCGCCGAAATCCGATTCTTTATAAATATTAATGCTGGAAGTACCGGAGCTGTTATCGCAGGTATAAATTAATCTGTCTGGCTGACCGTTGGCATCAATAAAGCGATAAGCTTCGATAGCACCTACTGTATTACCCGTGAAGGACAGTACTTCAGCAAAATCTTCGGCACTTTCTGTTGATGTGGCCGGTTTACCTTTCATGATTTTCGCGCCACTACTGGTGTGTTTAAGCAAATACAAAGGCGCTTCGCTCTCAATGTCAGCGTAAGGCCAGATCATATCGATCATTTCATCATCGCCGGCGCTCCAGCTCTGATCAGACACCTGAGGATCCAGAACCGCATCATCATTTGAATCATCAGTACCGCCGTTGTCGCCATCATTGCTTCCGGAATCACCAGTGCTGTCGCCTGGTGCCGGGTCGACAGGTGTATTGTTGGTATCCGGTAAATCACCGGAAGATGATCCGCCTGAGGAAGAGCCGCCACCGCAGCCGGTTAATACAATAGTCGAAGACGCAAGAAGTGTCAGCAGAATGTTGTGGAATTTCATAATCTCTCCATGTTTATTGTTGATTGGCCCTTTTTGTTATTTTCGTTCATGAGGAAATTAAATCTTCACCCGGATGGGTGAAATTTATTTTAATTATGAAGTTTTTAGAAATTGGAATATTTTTCAATAAAAAAGCCGCTTAATTTCATCGGCTTTTTTATTATTCAGAGAGAAACATCTATGCTAAGAGGTATCCATACCGAAATATTATCCTTAATACCTCTTAAAAAAGTCAGGCGAACCGTCTGGCAGGAGCTGCGTCAGCTCCTGATTTTTAAGGTTCTTGTCCTGATTCAGTCAATCACCCGACGCGAGAAAAACAGCTGTGGTTCGTTGTTTGCCTGGCCGTCTTTATAAGCAGTGTAGGCAACGGTAACATCATCAGAGTTATCCAGATAAACGCCAAGGCCGCCTTTTATGATCTGATGATTTTCTACGTTGATGCCAGTGTCGATGGTCTGTACAGCCAGCCATTGGCTGCCATCATAAAAACGTGAGTATAAGGTGCCGGTGCTGACAGAGCTTCCTGCGGGAGCATCATCGTAACCTACCCAGACTTTAACAGCTTTGCCATTATCGTTGATGGTGCCTGTAGCTCCGGTAATGTAGCTTTGGCTGTTTGTGCTTTGAGTGGCGCTGCCAAAAGAACCGGCATCTGAAATACTGGTGAACAGCGAGTTACTTTTCTCCCAGATGCTCAGACCGTAGTCCGCACCGGAACTCAGGTAATTGCGGATGGGGGCAGAAGCTGAAAGATTAGTATCCAGGTTGACCGAGGCAGCAAAACCGGCGCCATTATTAAAACTGCTCTCCAGAGTATTGCCATCGATGTGCAACACCAGAGCATGGTTGGCATCGTTGACAGCCATGGTTGCTGCGCCTGTACCTGTGGCACCCGACGAGCCAGCAAGAACGCGCTGTGAACCCGGAACACCGTCCGTTAATGTCGACATATAGAGGCTTGAGCTGAAAGAGCTGGCGTCATCTGAGTCGAGTAAAAGAATCTGACTGTCACCATCATTCGCCGATCCCAGGGCGACGATCTCTTTAGCACCGAACGAGATCGCCGGATTCAGGGCAGGGTTAAGACAACTATCTGAACCGTTACATGACTGCAGTCGGCCAGTATTATCATCAGCGCGCCAGAAAGACAGAGAAACCCGGCCGTCGTCTGACAGATCCACAAGCAGATTATCTATGTTGTTGCAGCTATAGTTGGCGCCGGATTGTCTCAAGGAACGGGCTTTGGAATGGTAGCCGAGCCAGTTTGTTCCGTCATAGCGGAAATAACGGATGTGGCACTCAGTATACTGAGTCCAGTAGTTGGTATCCATATAGGTATCCGCCACCACAGCTTTACCATTAGCATTGGTGGCCATCGTTGTATTGCTGACGTTGATATAACTACCGAACAGGGTACCGGAATTCCAGTTGCTGCCATCAAATTCGCGGGCCAGCAATTGATCACCATTGGTGTATAAAAGTATTGGTTTATTTGCTGCCCCACTGAGATGCAGATTGTTAACGGTTACAGAACCATCGGCCAGGGATTCCGGTGTTGACCAGCTGGTCTGTGGCAGGCTGGTGCTGCTGTCATCATCTGTGCTGCTGTCATCATCTGTGCTGCTGTCACCCGAGGAGTTGTCGCCATCATTGCTTCCGGAATCACCAGTGCTGTCACCTGGTGTCGGGTCGACAGGTGTATTGTTGGTGTCCGGTAAATCACCGGAAGATGATCCGCCCGAGGACGAGCCGCCACCGCAGCCAGTTAATACCAGAGTCGAAGACGCAAGAAGCGTCAGCAGAAGGTTGTCGAATTTCATAATCTCTCCATGTTTTTTGTTGATTAGCCCTGTTTGCTATTTTCGTTCCTGAGGAAATTAAATCTTCACCCTGATGGGTGAAATTAATTTTAATTATGAGGTTTTTAAAAATTGGAATATTTTTCATTAAAAAAGCCGCTGAATTTCAGTGGATTTTTTATTATTCAGAGAGAAGCATCCATGCTAAGAGGTATCCATACCGAGATATTATCCTTAATACCTCTTAAAAAAGTCAGGCTATGTACCTGACAGGCACTGTATCAGTGCCTGATGTTTTCAGTTTTTACAGTAGATAATCAATCGATTACCCGGCGTGTATAAAACGTTTTAGGTTCAGTCGTTAATTGCGTATCTTTGTAGGCGTTATAAACAACCGTTACGTCATCAGAATTATCCAGATAAACACCCAGACCACCTTTAACCGAGAGGAACGATGCTACATCGATATCGCTGTCGATGGTCTGGACATCCAGCCAGGCGCTGCCATCGTAGAAGCGAGCGTATAAGGTACCGTCGTATGGGATTCCGCTTGTCATATCCAGGTCATAGCCAAACCAGACGATAACCGCTTTACCATTATCGTTAATGGCACCGGTAACGGATTGGATTACATCATTGTCCTGTGGGTGTTCTGTTGAGCTTGCACTGAATGAACCGGCATCTGAAATATTGGTTTTCAGATCAGTCCAGTTATTTACCCACAGGCTTAAACCGTAGTCTGCGCCGGTACTGAGATAAGCCTCTAGCGTAGCCTCGTAGTTCGCACCGGCAAGGTCGTCATCTAACTCAACACTGGTCGCAAAGCCTGAACCGTTGTTGAAGCGCGCCTGCAGTGTGTTGTTGTCGTTGAACAGCGCCAGTGCGTGGGTGGCATCGTTAACTGCAACCCGTGCCAATCGAGAGTGGTTTGATACACCGATACTCGTGGACGAACCTATGTAGCCATCGGAGAAGCCGGTGGCAAAAACCCCGGATGCATTGGAGGCAAAATTACTGGTTTCCATTTTCAGAATGTAGCCTTCACCATCGTTGCCCATACCCAGGGCAACGGCTTTGTAGTCGCTGCCCAGTGTCTGCGGAGACAGTTCTGCATCGGTCACACAGGTATCTGTGCTGTCACAGCCCTGAACGCGGCCTGTGTTAGCAGTAAGGTCGCCGCGGTTCCAGGTCAGGGCAACGCTGTCGTCATCTGACAGTGCGATTTTCAGGTCATCGACGTTGTGGCAGGTGTAGTTATTATTTGGATTGATCAGATGGCGTGCACGGATGTAGCTACCCCATTGAGTGCCATTGTAGCGGATGTAATCCAGGCGGCATTCTGTGAGGCCTGTGGCTCCATTCGTGGCGTTGTTTTCCAGGGCCAGCACGGCCTTACCATTGGCATTGAATGCCCAGCTGATATCGTGGGTACCATTGTAGGAAGTGATACTTTGAGCGTCACTCCAGTTGCTGCCGTCGAACTCGCGAATATAGAGCCTGTTGCCTTTGCTATAGGCCATCATCGGTTTGTTAGCGCTACCGCCGACCATCAGTTTGGATACGGTAACAGAGCCATCTTCCAGTTCTGTCGGTGTGGACCAGCTGGCTTGCTGCGTATTGCCGCCATCGCCTGAAGTGTTATCACCACTGTCGTCACCGCCGGAGTTGTTGTCACCACCGGATGGCGTGCCTGGGTTTTCGGTGTCGCTGCCGGATGATGAACCGCCACCACCACCACATCCGGTTAATACCAGAGTCGAAGACGCCATCAGCGCCAGAAAAATTTTACTGAGTTGCATAAATGCTCCATGCGTTTATATGGGAGTTCTGAAACCGAAGCTATTTTCGCTTTACCACAAGGTAAGATTCTTCACCCCGAAGGGTGAATGTGGCGCAGATACGCGGGAATTCAGCAAAATGTGACGGGAATAACAGAGTGCCGTTGTAGGGCATATATTGACTATTCGTGGTTGGAGTTTGTATTGGTGGAACGAGTTGAATGGGGATTCTGGTAATACAAAATCATCAGAACAGGATCAATGCGCATGGTTTTTGTAGGGGGCTGTAGGAGCGGTTCTGTAGGAGCGGTTCTGTAGGAGCGGCTTCAGCCGCGATGTTTGTGAATAGGGTATTTATTGTAGGAGCGGCTTCAGCCGCGAATCCGGCGCAGCCGGACGTTGCGGATCGGATATTACGAATATTGGTGGGCGGAGCCCACCCTACGAAAACCCAGTTATTTAATTAAAATGCGGTTTAAATTTGGAGAGATCCGTAGGGTGGGCTCCGCCCACCATAGGTGTTGCAAGAATATAACGCGCATCAACGATATTGGTGTGCATCACGCACTCTGCAATGATTCGGATCGGCGAATTACTGTAGGAGCGGCTTCAGCCGCGAATCCGGTGCAGCCGGACGATGCAGATCATTAAGGTTATTGGTGCGCATTACGCACCCGGCAATGATTCGGATCGGCGAATTATTGCAGGAGCGCGTTCCCCATCAATTGGTGGGTAACTGAAAAATACCGCAATTAATCCCGGCTCACGGCAATCAGCTTCTCCGGATCATAAAATCCAACCCCACTTTCAACGCTGCCCGGTTGGGGGCTGTTGAAGATGTTGTTACGCATATGACCAATCACATGCATCTCGCACGGCTTGCAATCGAATTTCAGCGTCAGCACTTCGCCATCACTGACCAGCTGCATATCTTTCACTTTGGTGATAACACCGGTGACCCCCTTGGCCTGTTTCGGGCACAGGTTAAAGGAGAAGCGCAGGCAGTGTTTGGTAATCATCACCGGCACATCGCCCTGTTCCGCATGAGCTTCGTAAGCAGGCTCAATCAGCTCCACACCAAAGCGTTTGTAGAAGGCGCGGGCCTTTTCGTTGTACACGTTATCGAGGAAGCTCAGCTGGCTGTCCGGGTAAACCGGAGCGGGCTCACTGACGGCTTTACGTGAACCGCGCGGATATTGTGCAATACGCGCTACGGTTAACTGTTCTATGGCATCACGACGCAGGTTCTTTAATTGCGAGCCGGGAATAAACCATGCGCTGTTATCAGCGTCAGAGTTACTATCGTCAGAATTAATGTTGATCTGTTCAGCGTGGTAAATAGTGTTGCCGAGTTTAGAGAAAGTATCCTGCAATTGTTGCTGTGCTTTTTCTGCGTCTTTAGCGGCCTCAAACGGGCCGTTTAAGGTTACGCGTACGCTGATGCCTTCTTCGCTTTTAACTTCGGCTATCAGCGCTTCCTGTGAGCTGTGAATATCCCAATTCACTAATACCCGGCGCTCTGCGGATTTTTTCAGCAGTGCCTGTTGCCAGTTATGATCCAGGTTGCGGTTCAGTCTGGCGGGTAAACGCAGCTTCTTTAATGCTTCCGGCATTTCATTGGCAACAACGCGGTACTGCCAGACGTGCTTCATGTCGCCGTTATCATCTTCCAGATCAAAGTCGGCCAGCGGGTATACGTTATTTACGCGGAAGCCAACGACTTCGCGTTTTACCAATACGTTTAAGCCATCGCCGTTGGTCAGCTCTGTATCCGTCTGTACTGTGAGATCCTGCTTGTCTTGTCCCTTACTGACGCCAATTAATTCTCCAACAGGAAGACCCACGAACTTCGGTGAATCAAAAGCACCGATATCCATTTTGCGTTTGCTGACGAAATAATCCGTACTACCACGGTGGAAGGTTTTATCCGGGTTCGGAGCAAAGAAGTGCTCAGTGTAACCGCTGGAGGCACGAGCCAGCTCTGGCCGTTCAGTCAGAATTTCATCCAGCAGCTGGCGATAGTGGGCGGTAATGTTTTTAACGTAGCTGACGTCTTTATAACGCCCTTCAATTTTAAACGAGCGCACACCGGCATCGACCAGAGCAGAAAGGTTGTTGCTCTGGTTGTTGTCTTTCATCGACAGCAGGTGCTTATCGTAAGCGATGACTGCACCGGTTTCGTCTTTTAAAGTGTAGGGCAGGCGACAGGCCTGGGAGCAGTCGCCGCGGTTGGCGCTGCGCCCGGTCTGAGCATGGGAGATATTGCACTGGCCGGAGAAGGCCACACACAATGCGCCGTGAATAAAAAACTCGACTGCAGCATCAACCGTATCGGCGATTGCTTTAATTTCACTCAGGTTTAATTCCCGCGCTAATACAATCTGCGAGAAACCGGCCTGAGATAAAAACTGCGCTTTTTCTAAGCGGCGGATATCACACTGGGTAGAAGCGTGTAATTCAATTGGCGGAATATCCATTTCCAGAATACCCATATCCTGCACGATTAAGGCATCGATACCGGCATCGTACAGCTGGTGAATCAGTTGGCGTGCCGGCTCTACTTCATCGTCGTGCAGAATGGTATTTAAGGTAACGAATACCTTGGCGTGGAACAGCCGGGCAAACTCAACCAGCCCTGCAATATCTGCAACGGAGTTGGCAGCGTTATGGCGCGCGCCAAAACCCGGACCACCAATGTATACCGCATCGGCACCATGCAGAATCGCTTCTTTGGCGATGCCAACATCACGGGCGGGACTTAACAGTTCGAGCTGATGTTTTTTTAGCATGGCTATTCCGGGTATTGGTGGGTATTGGTAAAAAATAAAGCTTAAAGCAGAAATAAAATTGCCGGAAATCCGCCTGTTACGGCGAAGTTCCGGCAATCTTGGCTGTTGGTAAAATCAGCGACTTAACCAGTGATCTGACAAGGGATCAAACCAGGCTGTTAACCGCTTCAACCACAGCATCAGCAGTGATGCCGAACTCTTTGAACAGTTCACCTGCCGGTGCAGATTCACCGAAGGTTTCCATGCCGATGATTTTGCCGTTTAAGCCAACAAACTTGTACCAGTAATCTTTATGCAGCGCTTCAACCGCAACGCGGGCCGTTACGGCAGCAGGCAGAACCTGTTCCATGTATTCCGCACCCTGTTTGCAGAACAGTTCTGCACACGGCATGGACACCACACGGATGTTTTTCTTGCCAGCCAGTGCGTCAGCCGCTTCAACCGCCAGGCCTACTTCAGAACCGGTGGCGATGATGATGGCGTCAGGGGTGCCTGTTTGTGGGTTAACGGAGTCCTTCAGGATGTAACCACCACGGGCTACAGCAGCAACCTGCTCAGCGTCACGGGCCTGATGCGGCAGGCCCTGACGGGAGAAGATCAGGGCGCTTGGGCCGTCTTTACGTTCGATGGCAGCTTTCCACGCAGTGGCAGTTTCCACGGTGTCACATGGACGCCAGGTTTCCAGGTTCGGTGTGTTGCGCAGGTTCGCTACCTGTTCAACCGGCTGGTGAGTCGGGCCGTCTTCACCCAGACCGATGGAGTCGTGGGTGTAAACAAAGATGGAGCGTTGCTTCATCAGTGCCGCCATGCGCACGGCGTTACGCGCGTATTCCATAAACATCAGGAAGGTGGCGCCGTAAGGTACGAAGCCTTTGTGCAGGGCGATACCGTTCATCATGGCGCTCATACCGAATTCACGTACGCCGTAGAAAATGTAGTTACCGGAAGCGTCGGTTTCGCTTACGCCCTGGCAGCCTTTCCACAGGGTCAGGTTGGAACCGGCGAGGTCAGCAGAACCGCCGAGGAATTCCGGCAGCAGCGGGCCGAAAGCATTCAGCGTGTTCTGAGAGGCTTTACGGGAAGCAACCACTTCGCCTTTTTCCTGACATTCTTCGATGTACTTCTGTGCCTGAGCAGCGAAATCGACTGGCAGATCACCGCTGATACGGCGTTTGTATTCAGCAGCCAGTTCAGGGTAAGCCGCAGCGTAAGCAGCGAACTTCTCATCCCATGCAGATTCTGCGGCAGCGCCTTTTTCTTTCGCGCTCCAGCCAGCGTAAACATCTTCAGGAATTTCGAAAGCACCGTGTTTCCAGCCCAGACGCTCGCGGGTCAGAGCGATTTCGTCGTCACCCAGAGGTGCGCCGTGGCAGTCTTCTTTACCTTCTTTATTCGGTGAACCAAAACCGATGATGGTTTTGCAGCAGATCAGGGTTGGCTGCTCGCTGTTAGCGCGGGCGGTTTCGATCGCCTGTTTGATCTCTTCCGGATCGTGGCCGTTAACACGCGGAATTACCTGCCAGCCGTAAGATTCAAAACGCTTAACGGTATCGTCGGTGAACCAGCCTTCCACTTCACCGTCGATGGAAATGCCGTTGTCATCGTAGAAGGCAATCAGTTTGCCCAGACCCAGCGTACCAGCCAGCGAGCAGGCTTCGTGGGAGATACCTTCCATCATGCAGCCGTCGCCCATAAACACGTAAGTGTTGTGGTCAACGATGTCGTGGCCTTCACGGTTGAACTGGCCAGCCAGTACTTTTTCCGCCAGCGCCATACCGACACCGTTGGCAATACCCTGACCCAGAGGACCGGTAGTGGTCTCGATACCTGGTGCGTAACCGTACTCAGGGTGGCCCGGAGTTTTGGAGTGCAGCTGACGGAAGTTTTTCAGGTCGTCGATGCTCAGATCGTAGCCGCTCAGGTGCAGCAGAGAGTAGATCAGCATAGAACCGTGGCCGTTAGACAGAATAAAACGGTCGCGGTCGGCCCATTGCGGGTTTTCCGGGTTGTGCTTCAGGTAATCGTTCCACAGAACTTCGGCAATATCAGCCATGCCCATTGGTGCGCCCGGGTGACCGGATTTAGCTTTCTGTACGGCGTCCATAGCCAGAGCACGGATGGCGTTGGCCAGTTCGGTACGAGATGTCATAACGACTCCTGAATCTGATTCGCTGCTGCCCGGGCGCGGAAACAGGCCCGTGGCGGATTAATACGGCTCCGGCTGGACGGAGCGGAAAAAAGGGGCGCTATTGTCGCTCAGATGCTGATCAACGGCAACGGTGAAAGCCAAAACACCGGGCGTTTAAGCGCGTTTATGCCTGTGACGGCGCCGACAAAGCGGGTGACATTCTGTAGCCACCGGAGTTGATTGACTATTCGTCACAGAAGAACACTGCATTCGCCTCTTTGTTTCCTGCAGGTTAAGTTTTATTCTCTTGTTTATCAGCAGTGCCGGAGCAGGTCTTAGCCAGCTTCTGCAGCAAAACTTCAGGTAAAAGGCAGGGCAAACGGATGTCGCAAATATGCAGATGGCGGGGCTGCTCAGCATGGTATCGTACAGGTCAACCGTATTGATCAGCAGCAGGCACACAGTACTGCCGGCTGCGCAGACAACAACCCTCATTCAGGAATCTTGTATGACTCAACAGGCTGTCGAATTAATTCAGGCTTATTACGATGCGTTTAACCGTCAGGATATGGATGCCTTTCTGGCACTGCTGACGGACGACGTGGTGCACGACATCAACCAGGGTGATCGCGAAACCGGCAAAGCAGCTTTCAGCGAATTTATGGTGAAAATGAACCGTCATTACCGCGAACAGCTGGTGGATATGGTGATCATGGCCAACGCCGAAGGCAGCCGTGCCGCAGCAGAATTTGTTGTGCTGGGTGAATACCTGAGCACCGACGAAGGCCTGCCGGAAGCCGCCGGACAGACTTACCGTCTGCCAGCCGGTGCCTTCTTTGATATCCGCGACGGCAAAGTTGCCCGCGTGACCAACTACTACAACCTGGAAGACTGGATCGCTCAGGTCGCAGGCTGATTTCCGGCCCGCAGGTTGCGGCCTTAAACTGGCCGCGTTTCTGATAAGACTGCGATATTGATTAAGGCACGGCACAGAGCATGAACCGACAACTCAGCTTCGTTAATGTCAGCGGTCAGGCGCTGGCGCAGTATATTTCTGAACTGGCGCGCCTGCGTATCCGCGTATTCCGTGAATTTCCCTACCTTTATGATGGTGATCCGGCCTACGAAGAACGTTACCTGCAGACCTATCTGAACGCTGAGCGCAGTGTGGTGGTGCTGGCCATTGATGAATCCGATGCGGCACGTCCGGTGGTCGGCGCATCATCGGCGTTACCGCTGGCAGATGAAACCGAAGAAGTGCAGCGTCCTTTTATTGCCGCGGGCATGAACCCGGACGATATCTTCTATTGCGGTGAATCGGTACTGCTGCCGGCTTACCGTGGTCTTGGCGCCGGGGTCGAGTTCTTTAACCGCCGTGAAGCTCATGGGCGGGCATTGAGTGGATTTAAAACCGTCTGCTTCTGTGCGGTACAGCGCCCGGACGATCATCCGCGCCGCCCGGCAGATTATGTGCCGCTGGATGCCTTCTGGGGGAAGCGCGGTTATCGCAAAGCGCCGCAGCTGCACACCACCTTCAGCTGGCAGGATCTGGATGAAGACAGTGAATCCGAAAAGCCAATGACCTTCTGGTTAAAAGATCTTTAATCCTGCTGCGTGCAGCGCCCGATATTTTTCAGTTATCAGCCTGGATACATACATTGTGAATCAGACATCAGCAAACCGTCAGACCCCGACAGATCGTCAGTTACAGGTGCGCGTTGCCAGCGCACAATACGACATCAGCTTTTTTAACAGCTGGGATGAATACAGCCAGAAAATCACCCGCTGGGTTAATGAAGCCGTTGCCAATGGTGCGCAGCTGCTGGTGTTTCCGGAATACGGCAGCATGGAATTACCGTCCATGCTGGGCGAGGATGTTCTGCAGGATATGCACAAACAGTTTGCAGAAATGCAGACCCTGTGGGCCGATGTGCAGGCACTGCATCTGGCACTGGCGGCAGAACATCGGTTGCTGATTCTGGGCGCGAGCTTCCCGTTATTGATGGACGACGGCAGTTACCGTAACCGCGCTGTGCTTTACGGTTATGGGGAAGATGGCGAAGGGTGTGTGCTCGGCTTTCAGGATAAGCTGATTATGACGCGCTTTGAAAATGAGCACTGGCAGATCGCAGCCACCGATGAGATTCAGCTGATTGAAACGCCGTTCGGCAAAATCGGTATCAATATCTGCTACGACTCAGAATTCCCGCTGTTAGCCAATCAGCAGGTGACCGCAGGTGCCAATATTATTCTGGTGCCAAGCTGCACGGATACTGAAGCCGGGTTCTATCGCGTGCGCATTGGTTGTCAGGCACGGGCGCTGGAAAATCAGTGCTACGTGATTCAGTCGCCGACAGTCGGCAAAGCTGAATGGTCCGAAGCAGTGGATATTAATTTCGGGCTGGCGAGTATTTATACGCCGGTGGATTACGGCTTCCCGGCCAATGGCATTCTTGCTCAGGGTGAAGTGGATAAGCCAGGTTGGGTTTATGCCGACCTGGATTTAACTGCCATCGAAAATGTGCGTAATAACGGTCAGGTCTTTAATTACCGCGACTGGCCGCTGCAGAGTAAAAAGTCGCTGGCTGACGGGTGAATCTGCTCCTGCAATAATTCGCCTATTCAGAATCATTGTAGATACAAGGGTGCGCAATGCGCACCTATAACCACAAAATAACCGTAATGATCCGGGATGTCCGGCTACGCCGGATTCGCGGCTGAAGCCGCTCCTACAATGTATTGCCTTGGTCGGAAACAGAGGTTTGTTGTAGGAGGTGCTTCAGCTCCGATGGCCGCAGGACCATTCTGTAATTTCGCGGGTGAACCCGCTCCTGCAATAAATCGCCCACTCCGTAATTTCGCGGCTTACCCGACTCCGCAAAAACGGTCATCTCTAACCTTCACCACACATTAAACTACTGCTTCTATGCGGTATTCGAATTGGCGATTTACCCAACCTGACCTGCTTTCTTTTTTAACAACGCCGCGCCAATAAAATAGATCAATAAGGCGGTGATGGTCATGGCTGCGCCGACATAACCCACGGAACTCCAGCCATAACCGGCGGCCACGGCAATGCCGCTTAACCATGGGCCTAAAGCGTTGGCGAGGTTAAAGGCAGAATGGTTGGATGCCGCCACTAATGTCTGACCGCCTTCGGCAATATCCATCAAATGCGTCTGCAACGCCGGAGTCATGGCAATCATGGTGCCGACCAATAAACAGCCCAGCAAAATGGTAGGCAGCGTGCCTGTCATCTGCGGATAGATCAGCAGAGTCACGGTAGCCCAGGCCAGAATAATCCCCAGCGAATGATAACCCGCACGGTCAAAAAGCCAGCCACCGACGATATTGCCGATAATGCCACCCAGCCCCAGCATCCCGAGGCCTACCGGAATCCATTCAGGTTCTGTCATGGTAACGTTCAGCATAGTTGGAGCGAGATAGCTGAATACACAGAACATACCGGCAAAGCCAATGGAGGCAATGGCCAGCGCGATCCAGATATTCAGATTAACCAGGGATTTAAGTTCCCCCAGCGCGCTGCTGCGCTGTTCATCCGGATTGCGTGGCAGAAACGCAAAAATCATTACCAGGGTAAATAATGACAGCAGACCAACCAGACCAAACACATAGCGCCAGTCAGTTAACTGGCCCAGACGGGTTGCCAGCGGACTACCAAACAACATGGCAAAAGCGATACCAAGCATGACCCGGCTGACGGCTTTGGCGCGCCCGTTGGCCGGTGCCAGTGATGAAGCCACCAGGGCGATCACACCAAAATATGCGCCGTGGGGCATGCCGGCAATAAATCGACACACCAGCAGCAGATCGTAATCAGCGGCCACTGCACTGGCGATATTACCGACGGCAAATAATCCCATTAGTAAAATCAGCAGCTGGTGGCGCAGCAGTCGCGCACCGGCGATGGCCAGTACCGGTGCACCCACCATGACTCCCAGAGCGTAAGCACTGAT
Source organism: Oceanospirillaceae bacterium (assembly GCA_002706025.1). Classification (GTDB taxonomy): domain Bacteria; phylum Pseudomonadota; class Gammaproteobacteria; order Pseudomonadales; family Oceanobacteraceae; genus Venatoribacter. The sequence continues at coordinate 28,059 of PAJK01000080.1, read as the reverse complement.
TAAATGGCCGACCTGAAATTCGCTGATGTTGACGTCGTTGGCGATATCCGTCATTAACCCCATGGGAGAAAACTCGCTGATACCGATGGCAAAGCCCCCCAGCGCCATGGAAAATTCGATTAACGCACGACGCGAACGGGATAAATCATCACTCGGTTTTGGCCGGGTAAACAGCGGCATACAGTCTCCATTAATACGCACTTATCGCGCGGATAAATAATGTTAAAAAAGGCCGCGCAGTCTAGCGGCTGCATTCAGGCGTTAACAGACAGCTCAGCGTGACAGATTGTTCGCAGCCAGGGTTTGCCCTGATGCTATGCGACCAAATACCAGATACATGGCCAGTGCCAGCCCGGTCATGGCTGCCCCGACATAACCGGTCGAACTCCAGCCAAAACCCGCAGCCACCGCCATGCCGCTGAGCCAGGGTCCCATGGCGTTAGCGACATTAAATACCGAAGCACTGGATGCTGCAGCGAGTGTTTGTGCATCGGCAGCAATGTCCATTAAATGGGTTTGCAATGCGGGTGAAATGGATACCATGGTACCCACCAGAAAACAGCCGATTAACATACTGGGCAGGGTGTAAGTGAACAGCGGATAAATCAGCAGAGCGATGGTGCCCCACAGCAGTAATACACCCAGCGAGCGGAACTGAAGTTTATCGAACAGCCAGCCACCGAACATATTGCCGGCTACGCCACCTAAACCGAAAGCGGCCAGCGCCACGGGAACCCAGGATGGGTCAGCTTTGGCCTGATTAATCAGCGTTGGTGCCTGATAGCTGAACGCACAGAACATACCGGCAAAGCCCACTGAACCAATAATCATCGACATCCAGATTGCCGGATTACGCACGGCTTTTAATTCGTTGACAGGATTATTACGCACTTCGTTTGGATTTTTGGGCAGAAATAATAGAATCATCGCCATGGTAAAAATTGCGCACCCGGCTACTAGGGCAAAGGTAGAGCGCCAGCCGGTTTCCTGGCCGAGCCAGGTGGCCAGCGGGCTGCCAAACAGCATAGCGCCGGTGATCCCCAACATGACCCGGCTGACCGCTTTGGCCCGTCCATTGGGCGGTACCAGCGAAGCTGCAATCAGGGACATAACACCAAAATAAGCGCCGTGTGGCATACCGGATAAAAACCGTGCCAGCATCATATCGCCGTAATTCTGCGCCATCACACTTAAGCCATTACCGACGGCGAAAAAAGCCATCAGCAGCAGCAATAACCAGCGCCGTTCCAGGCGTGCACCGAGCACCGCCAGCAGAGGTGCACCGACCATCACACCCAACGAATAAGAGCTGATGAAATTACCCACTTCAAACTCACTGATGTTCATTGATGCCGACATTTCCGGCATCAGTCCCATCGGCGCAAATTCACAGATACCGATGGCAAAACTGCCTAACGCCATGGAAAACTCGATGACCGAACGCTTGGCCAGTGACGGATAGGCGATCACCGGGTTGGATGAAACCGACATGCAAAACTCCGCAAAGGGATGAACTCGAGCGTGAGTTATAACAAAGGGGCGGGGGAGGGGATTGTCAGGGCGCGCAGGATTAATGGGCCGGGGGCGCACAGCTGGCAAGAGACAAACGATTCGGCAGAAGCGAAGTGACAGAAACAGACCGGCAGATTTAAAGAGTTGAGCAGGCAATGGGGATCAGATATTGGTAATATCCGATGCGTAATGTCCGGCTTCGCGGCTGAAGCCGCTCCTACAAAAAATGCAGGCCTACAAAGGATTTCGCAATTGTAGGAGGTGCTTCAGCTCCGATGGCCGCAGGCCCATTCGCAATCTTCGCGGCTGAAACCGCTCCTGCAGAGCGCGCCTACAGAGCTGCTTCCGCCATTTTTTCTCCCATGATGGCATGTACATGGCGGGTCGGGTGCCATTCATCCCAGAAATAATATTCATCTGGAGAACCACAAACGGGCTTAACTTCTGGATACACAGGTTGGCATGCATCGGTCAGGTTAGTGAAACCATAATCTTCGGGATTCTTCATGATCATATTGCTGGCGGCTATGTGATCGAACAGAGTGATATCAACATGGGTATTGTTTACCAGAGTTTCCGTTAAGGACTGCAGGCGGGTGTTAAAGCGGGTCTGAAATTCACTGGCCAGTTCTGTTTGTCCTGCTGCGGTAACGGCAGGCAGAATTTCCAGGTCGGAAGAATTTACGATCATAAAGTGCTTTGCACCAAGCGTGCTGAGTTGCGCTACTGCTTTATCAATATTTGCCACAGCTGAATCTGCGAGGGCAGTGACCGTGCCCTCCAGTGCGTAATCGGTATGCTCAAAGAAGTCATTGGCTGAGATAAAAATAAAATACAGCGCGTCAGCATCCGCGGGCTGGCTGTTCAGAGTCGTTGAAAAGCTTTCAACCTGGCCAATAACACCTGTTTTTTCGTACGGATTCATCCAGTGGTAGTAGTTATCTTCACCACTTTTGGCACCGCCGACGGCGTAATCAATCAGTGGGATATCAAGCTCATCAGCCATTACTTCTACCGCTGTTGGGCCATTGGTCCAGCGGTTTTGCCAATACAGATCACCGGGGAATATCATCGAATCTTTGACGCCCTGATCAACCATACGGTTGGTGATTTCGTAAGAAGCACCATCATCAGAGTAGCTGTCTCCGAAGGCGATAATCTGAGTGTATTCCTGTTCAGCAGAAGAAGGAGCCTGTTTCTCTGCGGATTTTTGAGTCATTGCTGTACAGCTGGATAGCAATCCGGTTACGACTAAACTACTGATCATAAGTTGAAAAGATTTCTGCACCTGACACTCCTGAATATTAAACCGGGTGTAAATTTACTATTTTTATTACTAACATCTGATGATAATGATCGCAATAACCCAATATGAATACCTCTCATGGTTTGCCCGGTTCAGGATCGGTAAATAAAGATTGGTGTGGCCAATTTATATGGAGATCTGTGATTGCAATAAATGAATATTAGATTCTCATTAGATGGAATATACAGACCCTTAAGCCAGGATTTATTGGTGTAATGAATTGCCGGATATGATTTTATTTCATTGGTTCAGGTGGTGATATTGGTTGGGAATCTGTGAATGGATCAGTATGTTTTGAGTGACATTGGCAGGATTGTTTGGACGTTTTTTTCGGGTTTTCAAGCGTTTTTCTGGCGATTCTGATTCAGAATAGGTGTCAAAGCTGAAGCTTAACTCCTGTATTTAAGTCATTGCTGCTTACCATGGTGGGCAAACCAACCCTAAAGATTTTTCCAAATTTAAACCGTATTTAAATTCTATAATCCGGTTTTTTTAGGGTGGGCTCCGACCACCGATAATGCAAATGTCCGGTCCATTCGCAATCTTCGCGGCTGAAGCCGCTCCTACAGAGCCGAGAGCCGCTCCTGCAATTCAAACTGTCATCGAATCATTGTAGGGTGCTCACTACGCACCAATATTCGTAATATCCGATCCGCAACGTCCGGCTGCGCCGGATTCGCGGCTGAAGCCGCTCCTACAGTTCAATCCAGGATCCGAATCATTGTAGGGAGCGCACTGCGCACCAATACTCGAAATCTCAGATCCGTAATCCCCGATCCGTGATATCTGATCTTATATGGCTGCAACATGCCATCCATGGCTATGGTACATAAACCACCAGGGGTCATTCCGCCTGTGTCAGCTTAATGCCGGATTCTTCTTCATTGCGTAATTCCACGGCAATACTTTTCGATGTCGGGGTGTTGCTGAATTCACCCAGCGATTCCAGTGGTACCAGCGGATTGGTTTCCGGATAATAAGCGGCTACGTTACCCGCCGGGATATCATAAGGCACCAGTTTAAAGCCCTGAACTTCGCGCACGATACCATCGTCCCACAGGGATTTGATGGTTACCGGTTCGTCGCGATTTAAGCCCAGACGCTGAATATCTGCCTGATTAATAAACACGACTTTACGGCCGCCTTTGATACCGCGGTAGCGGTCATTGAGGCTGTATATGGTGGTGTTGTACTGATCGTGAGAACGTAGAGTCTGCATAATCAGTGTGCGTTCGGTGAGTTGCGACGCGGCGCGATCCGGCAGAATGCTGGTTGGCAGTTTGTGGGTGTGAACCACGGCTTTGCCTGCATTTGTTTTCCAGTTGCGATCGCGGGCGGAGTTGCCCAGATAGAAGCCACCGGGTTCGGCGATTTTGGCATTAAAATCGTCAAAGCCTGGAATAACGGCTTCGATATGATTGCGGATAACATCGTAGTCCGCCGCCAGTGCATCCCAGTCTACCGGGAATTTACCCAGAGTGGCTTCCGCGATACCGGCAATAATGGCGGGTTCCGATTTAAGCTGATCTGACAGTGGCTCCAGTACACCACCGGAGGCGTGGACCATGCTGAAGGAATCTTCCACCGTAACTTTCTGCACGCCATTTTTTTGCATGTCGATGTCGGTACGGCCCAGACAGGGCAGAATCAGAGCTTCTTTACCGGTAATTAAATGCGAGCGGTTGAGTTTGGTGCTGACCTGAATGGTCAGTTCGCAATTACGCAATGCAGCTTCCGTGGCTTCGGTATCCGGTGTTGCAGAGGCGAAGTTGCCGCCCATGCCCATAAAAACTTTGGCGCTGCCGTCACGCATGGCGCGGATGGCTTCAACCACGGAATGGCCATGACTGCGTGGTGGCTCAAAATCAAAATGTTGCGCCAGCGTATCAAGGAAAGCGTCGGACGGCTTTTCATTGATGCCCATGGTGCGGTCACCCTGTACGTTGCTGTGACCACGAACCGGGCAGGCTCCGGCGCCGGGTTTACCAATATTGCCGCGCAGAGCGAGCAGGTTAACGATTTCATGAATCGTGGCGACAGAATGTTTGTGCTGGGTAATGCCCATAGCCCAGGTGCAGATCACGCTTTCGGAGCGTGCATAAATACGGGCGATGTATTCGATTTCGTCACGACGGAGGCCGGACTGATCGGTAATTTCTTTCCAGCTGGTGTCAGCAACGACCTGCAGATAATCGTCCATGCCACTGGTATGTTGAGCGATAAATTCGTGATCGAATACTGAGTCGTTGTTGTCCTGGGCGATTTCTTCCAGTGCCATCAGGGCTTTTACGATACCGCGTACCACGGCCATATCACCGCCGATTAACGGGCGGAAATACAGATCGCTGATTTCTTCTGCGCTGTTGGTCAGCATTTCCATAGCGTGCTGCGGGTCCTGAAAACGCTCCAGTCCGCGTTCTTTAAGGGTGTTAAAGCTCAGCACTTTGGCGCCGGCTTCACGTGCTTCGCGCAGGGTTGCCAGCATACGCGGATGGTTGGTGCCTGGGTTCTGGCCAAAGACAAAAATGGCGTCGGCTTTATTGAAGTCTTCCATTTCCACTGTGCCTTTACCGATACCAATACTGGAAATCAGTGCGTAGCCGCTGGCTTCGTGGCACATGTTGGAGCAGTCCGGGAAGTTGTTGGTACCTACTGCACGACCAAATAACTGGTATAAAAAGGCGGCTTCGTTACTGGTTCGGCCGGAGGTATAGAATTCAATTTCGTCCGGCGAATTCAGACCTTTTATGGTGTCGGCAATCAGCTGAAAAGCATCGTCCCAACTGATCGGCTCATAATGATCTGTGCTGCGGTTGTAACGCATTGGCTGGGTCAAACGGCCCTGATATTCGAGGTAAAAATCGTTTTGCTGCAGCAGCCAGCTGACCNGGTATTTGGCAAAAAAATCCGCGCCAATGGTTTTGCTGGTGGCTTCCCAGTTGACGGCTTTGGCGCCGTTTTCACAAAAACGGAATTTATTCGGGTCTTGTTTATCGCCCCAGGCGCAGCCCGGGCAGTCGAAGCCATCCTGCTGGTTGGTTTTCAGCAGACTTTTAATATTGGAAATCCGGTTCTCACTTTTCAGCCAGAAACGCGCGGTGCTTTTTAACGCNCCCCAGCCNCCGGCCGGACCTGTGTANGGGGTAAATACGGGATTATCTTTGCTCATAAATTTANTTCCGGATGTCTTCTGCGCTCTGGCTGTGAGCGNNTNAATCGGATTGATCGGATGAATCATTCTCTGCTTGCAGGGCATAAACCCGTGCGGAATCTTTTCGCGGTAAATGCGTCACCCGAATGCGATAGCGTTGTGCCAGTCTGACCGCCAGCGTGCTGGGCGATGACAGATGAATAAGATCTGGCAGACCACTGCGGGCTGCCTTAATGACCAGCTCAGTGCTGCAGCGGCTGCTCATCAGCACGGCACACTGGCTGAGATTGATGTTCTGAGTGAGGGCGGCACCGATGACTTTATCCAGTGCGTTGTGGCGGCCAATATCTTCACGACACAGCAGCGGATTCAGCTGTTGGTCGAGCAGCAGGGCGGCGTGAATACCGCCGGCGCTCTGACCCAGTTGCTGAAATTCGCTCAGGCGTCCGCGCAGATCTTCCAGTGCCCGGTAATCCTTCGGTTCGCTGAGCGGCAGTGCTNGCAGATCAGGAAATACCTGCTGCATAGTATCGGTGCCACACAGACCGCAAGACGACGCACCGCGGCGGGCACTGCGCTGTTGTTGCAGAAAGCGTTTAAACGCCTGCGGCTGCAGCTGAATATCGGCATTCAGATGCTGAGCACTGAGGTCGTTTGCGCTCAGGTCGTGCCCGCTCTCCGTTTGCTCAGACTGGCGGATATGAATAGCGCGGATGTCATCAGNGCTGCGGATCAGGTCTTCACTGAGGGCGAAGCCTTTGACGAAATCTTCAACGTTCAGCGGTGAGATCATCATGATGGCGTGCAGCACGCCATTGCAGGATACCGCCAGCNGCACTTCTTCGACCAGCAAAGCGCTGTCGCAGCGGTCGGTTGCCGGAGAATAGTAGGCGTACAGGTCGGAGCCAGAGTGCGTCGGCTGCAGCCTGGAACGGTCTGCCGCCCCGATATCTGCATTCNGGTCTGGCATAAGAATTTTCTGCTGTCGTGGCTGCTGTAGTAACTGCTTTAGTATTTGCTGATGCTGAGCGTTATTTTTATTGGCGCTGGATTTGGTCGATCCGGGCCTTCACTGCTCATACACCGGATAAACCGGCTTCAAAAAAAAGGCCTGTTCACACTTGGGAAATGACTGACTGAATGAGGCCTTATCCAGTCAGTGTGAACAGGACATNNTCAAAGTTTATGCACAGGGTGTTAAGGCGTCCAATTGCCAGTAATGATGCAGTGATAGACAGCGTCGATCACTGGCCTGAATANCAGGCGGTAAGATCAGACCCTGAGATCAGCCATTGATTGGATAGGGACTTATACNGGTGGCGTCAGCGCCACCTGCTGCATCAGTGCCTGTACCAGAGGGTTGGCGCTGTAGGCTTCACGCCGNCAGACCAGNCCCAGNGCGGGTTGCAGCAGGTTATCCTGCANNGCCANCACCTGCAGNTCGGCAGGNACNGCAACCGGTGCCGGTAGNGGAATCAGGGTGCAGCACAGGCCGTGGGTAGTCGCTTCCAGCAGGTGCTCCACAGAGTCAGATTCGAGCACCGGATTGAGCTCGGTATTGTGTGCTCTGGCGCCACGGTCGAGGCCCTGACGGAAACGCATTGTTGTGGTCAGAAGCCCCATGGGCANGGCGCTCAGGCTCTGCCAGGGCACGCCATCNCNNCTGTGAGGAATGCTGTNGNCGGGGAAATAATCCGGGTGAAACAGCAGCCCGACATTGGGCGAGCCAAGGGCGTGGACGTGGTAGTCCTCCATCTCGATCTGCGACAGGTAAGTCAGGCCAATATCCAGCTGATTGCTCTGCAGCTTGTCGAGAATCTNACCAGAGGNCAGGGCATTNAGGCTGAAGCGGATGTCCGGCGCCTGGGCTCTCAGGGTTTTCAGCAATGGCATCAGCCCCACATGACTGAGTGGCACCATGCCGATGCGCAGGGTTCCNNTGAGGGTGCCATGCAGGCGNCGNGCTTCTGTCTTCATTCCGGTGAAGGCCCGTACTGCCTGNCGTGCCCANATAAGTAAGCGCTCACCTTCTGGCGTGAATCCCTCAAAACGCTGGCGGCGTTTGATCAGGGTGACGCCCAGTTCTTCTTCCAGATTACGCAGACGCATCGACAGCGTCGGCTGGGTCACATGGCAGGCCTCTGCGGCGCGGCCAAAATGCCGTTGTTCATCAAGCGCACAAAGAAACTGCAGCTGGCGAATATCCATACAGAAAATACTGGTTTGATAGATGAGATCAATGGAGCATACCACACAGNCGCTCCTGCGGCAGGCTCTGCTGCGGGTCTTNAGATGCGCATCTGTCCATGGCGCAGGACAGCCTGATGCAACTGCCGTAAAGATGGAGCTGGTATGATTCCGGTTTGCATGATGGCAGATACTGACAGTCAGAATCCGGACNGGNGNGGNCAGCATGAAGATCGTAAACGAAGANGCGTTTGAAATATCCGGCTTCGGTGGCGTGCGCGAACGCGTGCTGCTGCTTGACCGCGCGACATTTGGCGCAGGGCGGGTGCCGGATGAATGCTTTGATGCCTTCGGNGGTTGCGTCTATCTCGCCAANGCCTGGTTNCTGCCCGGGGGCGAAACCGGCATGCATCANCATGACGGCATGGATATCGTCAGCGTNATTCCGCGCGGGCGTATGTACCATCAGGGCAGTCATGGCNCTGGGTATAACAAAAGCCCGAATGACGATGGNGGCAACTGGGTGAATGCCGGGCAGACGCAACTGCAGCGGGATGGCAANAAAGGCATCNGCCACAATGAGCTGAACCCCTCCGACAAAGTGCAGCCNATGATGCAGGTTTGGATCAAACCCGAACCCGGCAGTGCTGCACCGGAATATCATGTGCTCGACAGTGAACCCAACGGCCTGACCTGTGTGTATGGNGGCGAGCTTTTTCCGGCNCGNATGCGGGTGGATATTCTGCGGTTGGATAGCCAGGGGTTAGATAGCCAGGGGTTAGATAGCCAGGGGTTAAACAGCCGNGCAGGAGATGNCGAACGTGTGNTGNATGAGATTNGCAGCGCGGAAANACATGNTGACNTTGCAGCACATNCNAGTCGTTNTGATTACCATTTCAGCGCAGATGAGGGTCCGTTATTAATGTTTGTCTGGCAGGGGCGNGGAGAAATCCGTGANCCNCNGGCAGGAAGTACCGATGGTTTTGATGGTGGCAATTGCAATGGTAATNGCGACGGCAATGGAAATGTCGANGTGCGGACATTTCAGCGTGGCGANCTGATNTTTGCCCGGGGTTGTGACGTTTATGCCAGNGAAGAGTGCGGCATGATGGTGATCCGNGAAAGCGTTNGCAGAACAGATAAGCCGGAGGNGTAANCCGACGTATAACCGATTTATCCGTTTAAAAACCGGAATGGATTTACAGTAGCGGCTTTGTAGAAATGGGGTTGTAGAAGTGGGTCTGTAGGAGCGGCTTCAGCCGCGAATAAACATAATGGGCCTGCGGCCATCGGAGCTGAAGCACCTCCTACATCGCGGACGTTTTGAATAGGCTGCGATGTTTCTGTAGGAGCGGCTTCAGCCGCGAATCCGGCACAGCCGGACATTACGTGAATGCGCCTGCAGCCATTAAACCCAACGTACCTCTTACAATCGCGAAAACGCACTTCTCCCACCTGCACTGATTGAAATACCCGCATTAAAAAATGGCGTGACGGCACCCGGTACCTGCGTGGCCTTCATGACACACTGCACCCACAGTTTCATATTCCAATAATAAAAACAGCGGTGCAGACCTATGAAAAGTTTCAGCAATAAAGTCGCAGCGATCACTGGCGCGGGTTCCGGTATTGGCCGCGCTCTGGCAGGAAATCTGGCCGAGGCCGGATGCCATCTGGCGTTGAGTGATGTGAATGGTGAGGGCCTAAAGGAAACCGCGGCCATCGCCGCCCGTTACGGCGTCAGGGTCACTACCGATCTGCTTGATGTATCCGATAAAAACGCTGTGTATGCCTGGGCAGATAAAGTCGTCGCCGATCATGGCCGCGTAAATCTGATTTTTAATAATGCCGGNGTAGCGTTATCCGGCACCGTGGGTGGCTTATCGCTGGACGATTACGACTGGATNATGGGNATTAATTTTAACGGNGTACTGTNCGGCACNAAGGCTTTTCTGCCGCATCTGGAAGCTGCCGGCGAAGGGCATATCGTTAATACNTCCAGTGTCTTTGGTCTGGCGGCACAGCCGCTGATGAGCGGTTATAACGCNGCTAAATTTGCCGTGCGTGGCTTAACGGAATCNCTGCGTCAGGATCTNGAAGTCAGTGGTTCCTGTGTCAGCTGCAGTTGTGTGCATCCGGGCGGCATTAAAACCAATATCGCCCGGGATTCACGCAGTACCGAAAGCGCGCAGCAATTAACCGGGCAGAGTGCGGAAGACGCGGCGAAAGAATTCGAAAAGCTGTTTATTACTACGCCGGATAAAGCGGCGCAGGTGATTCTGAAAGGTGTGCAGAAGAACCGCCGGCGGATTCTGATCGGCCCGGATGCACGCCTTCTCGATCTGATGGTGCGNCTGTTCCCGACTGGGTANCAGAAGGTGTTNACCCGCATGATTGCCTTCAGCCGCAAACGGGCGCTGCGTAAACAGAAGCAGAGACAGAACACGACNCCCGGCCCTAACCCCAATAACCGCAAGGCNGCNGCCGGCGGGCGNGGGGACGTATAAACCNGCAATGTAAGAGCNNATCCTGCAGCTTCNTNTAAAAGCCGGCTGCAGGCGCTTTGNAATCCCGCTGCAGGCGCTGTGAAAGCTGACAGCTGGTCTTCGAAAACCCCTCGCAACATCCAGCAACCCCTCGCAACATTCCTCAACATCCCGCAAGCTNNNACAAACCAGGCCAAGCCCGGCGACCAGCAGGCTNANTCTGTGCTCTGTTAGCCCTGTTCNGGGANTAATCCCGATTCCACGACCATAAATGACATTCTGATGGAACAATCCAATCCACCGGGACCAGCGTGTCTGGGGGGCATCAANGGGTGCATNNTGCTGAGCCTTCTGTTAAAAACAGACAACAGAAAAGCAATAACGACTGCTATGCATTCGATAAAAACCCCGTATACAACCCACAAACNNCCCATCTACAACCCGTAAATGACAAGAATAAGAGGCCGNNGAATATGTCTATCTGGTTTGCTACNCCCGATATTGCNGNATTAAACCGNCAGATGGAAAANACCGCCTGTTCCAATCTGGGCATNGANATCANNGANTATGGNGANGANTGGNTNAAAGGCACCATGCCGGCGGATCACCGNACNTTTCAGCCNNTNGGTNTGGTGCACGGTGGTGCCAATGTGCTGCTNGCGGAAACCCTGGGCAGCATGGCTGCCAATCTGTGTNTGGATAACAGNAAANANTATGNCGGTNGGGCAGGAAATNAATGCNAANCACNTGCGTGGCGTGCGCTCGGGTACNGTNACCGGCATNGCAAAAATNGTTCATCTTGGCCGCACTTCTCAGGTTTGGGAAATCCGCATNTACAACGATGACGATAAATTAAGCTGTATTTCCCGTCTGACCATGGCGGTGATNCCGGCANCGTAAGTTATTNGTAAAGNCGCTGACAAAACGGCAATAAAAAAAGCCTGANCAGTCATGGCTGTTCAGGCTTTTTTTTGTTTCTGAANTTTCNTNCTCCGGGGTGACAACTGCNGGAATGACAACTGTCGGAATGACAACTGCAGAAAGTCAGTNCTGTTGCTCGTCCAGTTTACGCGCCAGNNCTTCNGCAGCCTGAATACGCTCTTCGGTCGCCGGGTGCGAACTCAGATAATCAAAGAATCCTGGTGGNCTGTTNCGGNCTGCACAATGGTCTTCGCAGGTTTCATCCGGGTTATCCGCTGAGCTGTCTGANGNATCNGNNGGNGGGAAAATATCCTCCCGGTGGCTGGCTTCCAGTNCCCGCATNGCATCGGCAAAATCCTGCGGGCTGCGGCCCAGATGCTGCAGTTCACTGAAGGCAAACTGATCNGCATCACGTTCCATATCGCGCGAAAACGAAGCCTGCATCAGACTGCTGCCNGCNCCCAGAATAATTTCTCCCATGCCTTCCACATCACCGAACATCATCACAAACANCATGGACGTGATGGTGCTCTGNGTCAGAATTTTCAGACTGTGCCTGTGCTCCACATGACCAATTTCATGCAACAGAACAGCGTCCANCTGCTGNGGATTATGTTGCATCAGGCGGGCGATGCTGTCGGTCACAATCACAGTGCCATCCGGCAGCGCCATGGCGTTAGCCCCCAGTGCCCAGCTGCGGAATTGCAGGGANTAACGNTCCGGNGGAATATCCAGNTGCTGCAGAATTCCGTGCCAGCGCTGGCGGATATCATCCTGTGTCNNGGCGTCCAGTTCGCTGGGGTCCATATACACGCGGTCGATAATTTCCAGACTCTGGGCACCGAGTTCTTCACCGACCACATCGGGCAGATTCATGGCGACAAAATCGCTGCTGGCGGGAATGANTTCNGTNACCATCAGCCAGAGGAACAGNGGCAGAAANAAAGCAGCGGCCAGTACGGTGCTCCAGTGGCTTTCCAGCCATTCNGTCAGCGTCTGGCCTTTGCTTAAATGNTTCCAGCGCAGGCTGGCATCGTCGGGAATAAAGCGGCTGNNGTCNGTNAANATCAGGTCGACCGGCAGACCGGCGATGGCTTCACTGAACTGATAATCGCCGTGGCGGGCACTGGCTAACAGCGCGCTGCTGTNCTGCTGCAGAATGCGTACCTGCTGATCCGTGATCCAGGCATCGGCTTTAACGGTATGGCTGCCGTTACCGGCCTGATACAGGCCGGTAANGCGTTGTTGATCACTCACCGGATCAGGTCAGGGACAGATCAACATCAAACAGACCAGCGGNTTCTTCACCAAAGGCTGAATGGGTTTCTTCGACTGTGTTAGCCAGATTGTCGATGGCAGGTTCCANTGTCACAGTGGTCGCTGNAGCNAGGAATTTCTGCTTACGGATACGGGTAGCCGGATAGCCCAGNCCCAGCGTAAACAACACGATCAGTGCGTTGGTAATCATCAGGCGGGTAAATGGCATCAGNCGNACATCAGAGTGGGTTTTAAAAATACCTGGGGCACTNAGATTATTAAAAATATGGTTGCGGATCACGCTNTGNTAGAANGCGGAAATCAGGTAGATGACAAAAACCATCGCGGCGATAACCACCAGGTTACCGGCCAACAGAGCAATCAAGGCGGCGACGCCAGCACCTTCGCTGAGTCCGCTGGATGAGGAAAATGCGGCTGAGGCAGACAGGCCAATGACCGAAAGAAGAATACTGAGCGCAATTCCACATAAAAACGCAATGCCGATACACATGATGATCGCTTTATAGTATTCGCCAGGCGAAGTNTTCAGGGTAAAGCGCTGACCGCCATAAGTAGCATTTTCGTAGGTGTATTTCTGAATGCGCTGAATCACCCAGGGCATGGCCAGATAAAGAGTAATAACGCCTAAAACCGGCAGCAGGAAGAAGTGNACAAACACGCCNCCATAAGTGCCTTCAAANGAAAANCGNACACCACGGTAGGCNGAGTTACGNAGGGTAAATTTCAGCCCCTGAATAATCAGCCACGGCGTCATAATCAGCAGCGCCAGCATCATCACAGCACCAATAGCCGGATTCAGGNTGGACAGAACACCAAACATGATAAAGAAAATCACCGCCAGAATGCGGCCACGCAGGATCTGCACAGGTTTGGCCAGATANTGAAAGCGNTGACCTTCAATCTGAGTGTGGCCATACAGATATTGGTTNTTACGCACTTTGGCCCAGGCGCTGTAAATNCCCAGNGTAATNATGCTGAGTAACAGATTAACCAGCCAGAGTTTGGTGAAAGCNGCTTTGCTGCCGGAGAATTCAACGCTGGCAGTNCGGTCTGAANGGGCAGGAATATTTCCCACCGGTAATTCCGTTGGAGACATAANTTACGTCCTTGTATCAGATTGAGGGTTTTATACCGGACTCTTCCGGTAACAGCATCCTGCTGGCAAATAGTCTGCGACCAGAGGTTCTGTGACCAGAAGCCAGTGACTGTCTGACCAGCAAGCNGGATATCATACACGTTTTCAGCGCGGCAGAAGTGAGAGATGCCTCGCAATAAAAGACATGCTTGACCGCCATCAAGGATTGACCCGTTCAGCCGTATTCTGCGGATGCCTGCTCAGNAGGACGGCAGGCTGACACTCAATGCNTGATTGATCAGGTGTTGCCTGGAAATATTGCCCATGGAAATCAGNGTGGTCATATCTTCACGGCCGAGAATCCGGCGCGTAATAGCGCGTGGNTTTATGCCCTGGCGGGCGAGCTCCTGCGCTTTGGCACAAAGCTCCAGCAGATTATCGCGCTTGTCTTTTAAGGCCTGATAACCGTCTTCAACGATGCCTCTGTGAGGGCAGAACAGAATATCGAAATCCAGCGCCAGCAGCGTATTCAGGCTGTCGATCAGCTGTTGCAGATTCTCATCACTGCGGAAGTGCTTGAGNGAGCGGGCGATATACATATCACCGCTGAACAGGTATTTCTGTTCTGGCAGAAAGAAGCAGGTCAGGTCTTTGGCGTGGCCGGGCGTGTGCACCGGAATCACCGGGCTGCCATCACTCAGAGTGATCTGCTCCGGGTAGGGCGCAGTATCCACCGGTTGCGGACTGCCCCAGATCAGACGTTGCAGTGGTGGCGTGTAATAGCCGTTGGTCAGCTTATGCCGCGCCTGTTGCGGGGCAAAAGGCACGACCCCGGTGTGCTGACGGATGCGGGCAGCATTACCGCTGTGATCTTCATGGTGATGGGTAATCAGCAGCTGGCGCAGCGGTGTCTGTTGCCATTCCGGCTGCAACGTCTGTTGTACTTCTGCCCATTGATTGGACGGGCCGGTATCAATCTGGGTGTCGCCGATGCGATAGACGATAAAGGTGGTGTTGATGCCCAGATTAAAGCGCCCGACCCGGGTGCCCAGTACNGTGTGCGNGCCATTNTCGTAGCGGTAGTGATTGCGGATGCTCATATTATCGTTATATGCCTGTGGCGTTTTGCTGAGTAAGCGCTCAAGTATCGGCAAAGTGCNGNANGAGTGGAATGGCCGGAGTGGTCATATTCAGTGACAAATCCGCCAGCAGGGGCTGAAGCGCCAGTACGGCGGAATCGTCCAAATTTCGTACATTTCACCGCTATCCACCGGGTTATTGGTAACTTATCCAGATACTTATCCACAGACTTATGTTGGTGGCATGATTTTTTTCCCCNGTTCATACTTCCGGTCGATTGTCTGTGTGCAAACTCTGCGGCAATCAGCACTTGTCATCTGCAACTTTCTGTGGTCCAGCTGAAAGCCCGGCGGGCCCAGCTTATATGCTGATATTTAAGGGTTTTTTAATATTTTTTATGTCTGGTTAAAAAATAGCCAATCTGTAGGATCAGCCGTTATTACAGGGGTACGACGAGTTTCCCAAAATATATTCACAGAATTACCCACAGATTCTGTGGGAAAAAAGTCGTTGACACCTGAAACTTATGCACAAATGCCGCGGCTGGGGAAATCTTCCTGCAANCNGNNGNNAGGNNAGAGCCCACANNGGAATCAGGGGTATGAGCAACCGGCTGGCGGCGACAGACTGCAGTAAGCAAAAGACAGCAGCGGGGAGCAAATGGGAAGACGGCGCTTGCGGCTGAACAGAAAAATTCGGGGAAGCAGAAAAAAGAAAGGCACAGCGAATAATCCGCTGTGCCTGAATAATCGGGATGAACCTGCTTCGGCCTGATCGTTCCTAAGCAGCTTGCTCTGTATGTCCTTATATTCATCCCTTTGATGGGTTGTGAGCCACCCTCATAGCTCACAGTTTCAGAATATGCCTGATGCCCGATTTTGTCTCTGTGACAGGATGTCGCACTAATTGCGTTGGGTATTAATATCGCCTGGAAAGCATCCACTCCCGGCATTAGTCAGTGGCATCAGTCACCAATGTCACGCTGTCATTATTCTGCAATCTCTCTGCAACATAACCTTAAGTAAACAGCAACTGACCTGTCATGCGCTGCCCCTTAAATAGGCTGCGTTCACTAACGGCGGAAGCGCGATGACAGTTACACGGCGCAGTTTTCTTGTTGGTTCTTCCCGNGCTGCAGCAGGNCTGGCTGCAGGGGCATTAGCGTCGCCGGTNCTGGCNAAGACGCTNCCNGCTGATCCTGCCTTACCCGGTGTNTTCCGNAANAATGCCTTCCCGTTTCAGCATGGCGTTGCCAGTGGTGACCCACTGACCGACCGNGTCATCCTCTGGACCCGTATTACNCCCCCGGCGGANGCNGAGCTTTACAGCATTCCTTACAGCTGGCGCATCTGCGCCGANCCGCANCTGCGCAGNGTGATCAATCAGGGCACNGGCTATACAGATAACAGNCGTGANTTTACGGTGAAAATCGACGCCACTGGNCTGCGNCCCGGGCAAACCTACTATTACGTATTTGAAGCACTGGAGCAGATGTCCGATGTCGGACGNACGCGCACGCTGCCGGAAGGGCAGGTGGATCGNCTGCGTATCGCATTTACCTCCTGNTCTAATTACGCCCGTGGNTGNTTTAATGTGTATGCCGANCTGGCGAANCGCACGGATCTTGATGCNGTGCTGCACCTTGGCGATTACATCTATGAATACGCCGATATTGAATCCAGCCTGANCACCGGGCGGGTGAATATTCCGGCGGCAGAAACCATNACGCTGGATGATTACCGNCAGCGNCATGCGCTNTATAANACCGATAAAGANNTNCANCAGGCNCATCGNCAGCACGCCTTTATGGTGATCTGGGATGACCATGAAGTGGCCAATAACGCCTGGCCCGGTGGCGCGGACAATCACACTGAAGGTGAAGAAGGCCGCTGGGATGACCGTCTGCGTGGTGCCGTGCAGGCATACATGGAATGGATGCCAATCCGCGAACATGACCGTGGTATTTACCGTAACTTCCGTTTTGGTGATCTGCTCGATCTCAACCTGATGGATACCCGCCTGGCCGGTCGTGATGCCCAGGCCGACACCATGGAAGACCGCAACCGAGAAGAACGCACACTGCTGGGCTATGAACAGGAAGCCTGGCTGGAAGAAAAACTGACTGCTGCACAGCAGGAAAATGTGCGCTGGAAAATTATGGGGCAGCAGGTCATGGTCGGGCAGCTGGGCACCAACCAGCGCCCGTTTAATTATGATCAGTGGGATGGCTATCCGGCAGCCCGCCAGCGGCTGTTTGATTCTGTGCGCCGCGCTGAGGTTGAAAATTTCGTCGTGCTCACCGGTGACATTCACTCCAGCTGGGCGATGACCTTACACGAAGATCCGTTTGCCGACGATCCGGGTGCCGCGTTGGGCGTTGAGCTGGTGACGCCAGCCGTTACTTCCCCTGGGATTGAAAATCAGACTCAGGCGAGTCTGGCGGCAACGTCGCTGGAATCCCTGTTGCCGCATCTGAATTTTGTCGATTTTTACTATCGTGGTTATGTGCTGCTGGATATTACCCATGAGCGTATGCAGGCCGAATGGTGGGTGGTTGATAATATTCTTTCGCACCGTTACGTCAGTGAATGTCTGCGTGCTCTGGTGATTCCTGCCGGTGAATCCACACTGCAAGCGGCAAGCGCCATCAGTCAGCCGCGTCAGGCTGCACTGGCGGCACCGGATTTCCCCCGCAGTCTGGCATGGATGCGTCACTGGCGCCGTGATGCCCAGGTTTCTCTGCTCGACGGTATGCTGGCTGACCGCTCACTGGTTAAATAGTAACGCTGGTTGAATAAACCACTGATTCTCTCTTCTCTTTTCTTTCTTCTCGCTTGCCTCTTGGCTGATTTTATTGCCAGCCGCTGAATAACCACTTTGTCATAGCATGATGGCGGGAATTATCACGCTTTACTGACCCCAGTCATCAACCGCAACCGATACCCTGAATATGCTGAAATAAAGCAATCCTGGGTCTTTGATCGAGTAATAAAAGTATCAGCAGGGATTGCCGCATAACAACAAATTCAGGAATAACTATGCATGATCTCGCGATTCTTGCCATCATTTGGGTGAGTGTTTTTGCTGCCTCATGGCTGGCCGATAAAACCCGCTTAACGCCGGTGCTGTGGTACCTGTTCTGTGGGGCAGTGATGGTAAACCTCGGCATTCTGCCGACTGAAATGCCGGTGTTTATTACCGACTTTGCCGAATTAGGCATCATCGTCATTATGTTTGCGCTGGGTTTTGAAGAAGAAACCGGCAATTTTCTGCGCAGTATTAAACGCAGCTGGGGCATTGCACTGTTTGGTGCCATTGCACCCTTTGCGGTTGCGTATGTGGCTGCTATGGCATTCTGGGATAATCAGAATCTGGCGCTGATGTGTGGTCTGGCGATGACTGCCACTGCCGTCTCTCTGACCATGGTGTCTCTGAAAAGCGAAGGTCTGAGCAATCGCCCGGCGGCCACCGGCATTATGACGTCAGCAGTACTGGATGATATTGGTTCGCTGGCGCTGGTGGCTATTATGGTGCCGATTGCCACCGGCGAGGCCAGTGTCAGCCTGGATGGCATTCTGCTGATTCTGGGTAAAGCGGTAGCCTTCTTTGTGCTGGTGACTGTGATTGGTGGCTGGCTGTTTCCGGCAAAAGCCGGCTTCCTGCGTAAAATTCCTGTGATCGGTAATTTCGGGCTGCGTGAAGTGCTGTCTATGGGGCGTGGTGAATACACCGTGCTGTCACTGCTGCTGATCGCCGTTACCGTCGGCTTACTGGCCCACGAATTCGGTTTTCATCCGGCTGTGGGTGCTTATATGGCCGGGCTGATTATCTCGCGTGAATACTTTGAATTTCATCAGGATAAAGAAATCGACTTTCACAAACAGGCGCGGGAAATTATCGAAAACGTCGCTTTCTCCTGGATTGGACCTGTGTTCTTTGTCAGCCTCGGAACGCACCTGATTTTTGATGGAGATATTCTTCTGTCCGTTGTTGAAGAGTCAGTAATTCTGTTTGTCGCGCTGTTTATCGGTCAGGTGCTGTCCGCGGCGCTGGCAGCAAAATACACAGGTGGTTTTGACTGGGCAGAAAGCTGGATGATTGGCTTTGGTATGTTAGGGAGGGCAGAGCTGGCATTTGTGGTGATGGACATCGCTTACGTGCAGCATCAGATTATGTCGATCGAAGCGTTTTATACCCTGATGCTGGCGGCGTTTATGCTTAACTGCTCCGTGCCGCTGACCATCCGCTGGTGGAAAAGCCGTTACGCTTAAGTGGAAGCGCTGCAGTAATAAGTAGCGTATTTAATGAATAAAAAGCCGCTGCACTGCAACTGCTGCGGCTTTTTTAATGGCCTGTGTATTACCGGGTCACTCAGCCCCTTCAGCCGAGCAAAAAGCGCCGGGCATCGGCGGCAGAAAGCACCGGAATTTCTTCCATCGGCATATGGCCGCAGTCATCGTACATAATGACGTCTGACTGCGGCAGTGCCTTAGCGAAACGCTGTGCATGTTCCGGTGGAATCCACTTATCCTGCTTGCCCCACATCACCAGCGCAGGTTGTATTATCTCACGGATCAGTTGTGGGTTAAAACCAGCCCGGTTGCGGATAAACCTTAATACCCGTGCGCCGGCCTGGCGATTACCGGGACGCAGCCAGAGTTCGTAATAACGGGCTAACACTTCATCACTCAGACGCTCAGGCTGCGCATAAGTAGAGCGCAGCATGGCACGGAAGGCGGCGCGCGGTGGTGCTGCCCGGGAACTTAACCAGCCCCCCAGCGGCAGCCCCATCAATAACAGACCGGTGGGTGGAATAAAAAAGAAGCCGGCGCTGTCGAGCAGGATCATTTTTTCCACTTTATGCGGAAAGCGCGCAGCGAATTCCCAGCTCATCCAGCCGCCCAGTGAATTACCGGCGACAAAGCAGCGACGGATGCCCAGAGCATCGGTGAAATCATTGAGAAAATCGCTGTAAAGAAAGCGTTGCATGCCAGCTGGATGTGGACCGGTTAAGCCAAAGTTGGGACTGTCGAGGCTGATAACACGGAAATCCTTACTCAGAATCTCAGTCCAGTCATTCCAGGTATGTAAAGAAGAGAAAATGCCATGCAGCAGTATCAGCACCGGTGCATCGGCGTCGCCAACGTCGCGGTAATGAATCTGCATCCCCTGCAGGTTGAGGTAACGTGAATCAGGCATTTCCAGACTGGGCCTGAGTTCATCCAGTGGTATCGCGCCGCTTTCACTGATCAGAGTTTGCCAGAAGGTCATCATCTTCTCCGACTGAGATATTTTTTGTTGTTATATACGACCTATATTGCCTGTATATGGCAGTGACGCAAAAGGGGGTTTTACGCCATAAACGTGATCCGTTCGATTACTGTTTGGCGTAAAAGTGGTGGTACACTCCCGCCACTGATATTCACAAGGACATAACAGACATGGAATACATCCTGAATAAAATCTTTTCGGTCGAAGTTTTCGCCCTCATTTTCATCCTGATTGTGCTGAAGAAAAGCATTATTTTTGTGCCGCAGAACCGTGCCTGGATGATTGAACGTTTTGGTAAATATCTGGCCACCCGTGAGGCGGGTCTGAATTTTATCATTCCCTTTGTTGATCGCATTGCCGCTGACCGCAGCCTCAAAGAGCAGGCCGTGGATGTACCTAGCCAGTCAGCGATCACCAAAGACAACATCACTCTGTCGGTGGATGGTGTGCTCTATTTCCGTGTGCTGGATCCGTACAAAGCCACCTATGGTGTGGATGATTATGTGTTCGCGGTGACTCAGCTGGCGCAGACCACCATGCGTTCTGAACTGGGTAAAATGGAGCTGGATAAAACCTTTGAAGAACGTAACCTGCTCAACACCAATATCGTAACCTCCATTAACGAAGCCTCTGAGCCATGGGGTATTCAGGTGCTGCGTTACGAAATCAAAGACATCGTGCCACCAAAATCCGTTATGGATGCCATGGAAGCGCAGATGAAAGCGGAGCGTGTTAAGCGTGCGCAGATTCTGGAATCCGAAGGTGACCGTCAGTCGGCCATTAACGTCGCGGAAGGCCGTAAACAGGCACAGGTTCTGGCGGCAGAAGCGGACAAAGCTGAACAGGTACTGCAGGCGGAAGGTGAAGCCCAGGCTATTCTGGCGGTGGCTGAAGCCCGTGCCGAAGCGCTGCGTAAAGTGGGTGAGGCGGCGAATACGGAAATCGGTCAGAAAGCGATTCAGCTGGATCTGGCGACCAAAGCCATTGAAGCCAAACAGGCGATTGCCAAAGAGTCCTCTGTGGTACTCTTACCGGATCAGGCAACTGATGCTTCCTCCGTGGTGGCTCAGGCGATGACCATTATCAACTCGCTGAATGCGAAGGCGTAATTCATGGATGTGATTCTCAACAACCTGCCGGAGACTTTGATGGTCGCCGGCATTGCCGCTTTGATTATCGAAGTGGCGGTATTGGGACTGAGCACGTTTGTATTGCTGTTTCTCGGCGCTTCCATGCTGATCACGGGGCTGGCCATGACCTTTGGCCTGCTGGCGGACAGCGTGACCACTGCATTGTGGAGCAACAGCATCCTCACTGTACTGCTGACGGCGGTACTGTGGAAGCCGCTGAAAAATCTGCAGAATCAGTCGCGTAAAGCGCACGTACAAAGCGACTTCGCCCGCGACAGCTTTGTGCTGGAAGACGATGTCGATCAATCCGGTGCTGCGACCCGTCTGTATTCCGGGATCCGCTGGCAGCTGAAAAGCGAGCAGCCGATCTCTAAGGGCACACGGGTAGAAGTCGTGCGTTCTGACGTTGGCGTCATGTGGGTAAAGCCCTGTGAGTAAAGCCCTGTGAGGATGCCCGCGCTGACAGCTGATTCACGCCTATGATCGATTTCATGACAGTCCAGACGGACTGGTCCTGGCTGGCCAATCCGTCTGGTTTATTTCTTATGGCCTTTCTGGCCGCCAGTCTGTTGCCGTTTGGCTCCGAATGGTTACTGGTGCTGCTGGTGACGCAGGGCGGTGATCCGCTGCAGCTATGGCTGGTGGCATCCGCCGGCAATGTGCTCGGCAGTTGCCTCAATTACGTGCTCGGCCTGTGGGCCGAAAAATGGGTGCATAAGCACAGTGAAGCCACCGGTTGGGATACTGCCCGACGCTGGTATCAGCGCTTTGGTGTGTGGAGTCTGTTGTTTGCCTGGGTGCCTGTGGTCGGCGATCCGCTGACCTTTATCGCCGGGCTGATGCGTGCCCGTTTTGTGCTGTTCTTACCCCTGGTGATTATCGGTAAGGCCACGCGCTATGCGCTGGTGATTGCGGTCGTTATCTGAACCTCTGTTGTCAGCTGCGGGCTGATTGCTATCTGCAAACTGATTATTTTCTGAATCGTGGTCGTCCAGCGCCAGACTTTGCTGCCTCTCCCGCTTGCAGCGTTTATGTTCATACATCAGGGCGTCTGCCGCGGCCACCATCTGCTCAAAGGATGCCGGGTCCTGTTGCTGCGAGCGCAATACCTGACCGCTGCTGAAGCGGATCTTTAACTCTGTCTGGTCGTATTTTACCGCTTCCTGCAGACGCTTCAGTGCGGTATCCGGGGTGTGATCTTCCGATACTACGGCAAATTCATCACCGCCGACCCGCGCCACGACGTCGGATTTACGGAAGGTGCGGCGCAGGTGACCGGCAAAGCGCCGGATCAGTTCATCGCCGGCCTGATGGCCATGCTCATCATTGGTTTCTTTCAGGTTATCCAGATCAAAGTAGAGGATGCACAGCTCTTTGTTCTGGCGCACCGATAACTCATACAGGGTTGAACCAAGCAGATGAAAACCACGGTAGTTATACAGCTGGGTAAGCTCATCCACCATCATGGCTTTGCGCAGATGGGCTTCCACCCGGTTGGTGTACAGCGCAATCCAGGCAACCAGCAGAATGATGGCCAGACTCATAACTGCGGCAAGAAACGCAGCGGTTTCCTGGGCACTGATCCAACCCTGCAGATACATCATTTCAGTGAAGGTGATGATCGCCAGCGGCATAAACAGGCTGAGCGGCAGCGTGACCCGGGCGATGCGGTTGCCAATGCCGTTATTGGTGATGAAGACATGGAAGCTGTTGGCGTCAGAGCCGGTGATCATACTGCCGATCACCAGCCACATTCCCAGCAGTGTATGTGGTGCGGTGCGGATATCGGCACTCTGGCCGATCATCGTCGTGACCTTGTAGATATAGCCAGCGGTAATCACCACACCGAGCATCAGCATAAAACTCAGCAGGACATCGCAGATCACCCGTTTACAGCGCGGATTGATATGCACGACAGCGATATAGGCACCGGCGAACACAAAAAATAACGCGGTCTGTATCGACATGCGGCCATAACTGCCAGGTTCGTGCTGCAGCAGAAATAGGTAATCCGAGGTGACATTATCTTGTGCTGCATGGCCATAGAGTGCGTTCAGGCACAAAGCCGTCAGTGCGGCGGATAACACCAGTGAATATCTGCTCAGGTGCGGGTGATGGCTCAGCATATAAAGGCAGGTAACCGTCATCAGCAGACACAGCGCGGTACTGCCTTTCATCATATCCCAGCCCTGCGGCATCCAGTCAGACAGCCCGCGCAGACTCCAGCTGAGCAGGATGACTCCCGCAAGCAGCACAGCGAACAGGGTCTGCAACCGGTGCAGACGCTGTGCTTTGCTGCTCAGCTGATCAGGATCGGCGCCTGGCAGCAGGGCTTTAATCCTTATGGAATCCTTGTTCATAAGTGTACCTGTATCATTCCCTGTACGGTGTTACGCAGACTATCCTTCAGTGCGCAGGTTGGCGGTAGAATCGTGACCGATAATAATAAAATTCGCGCGCTATAAACATTAGACCTTGATCAGGAAATAGTCAGTAAATTATGAGTTTCATTTTGTGCTGGATTGAATATACCGCCCTACCTTTGGACGAATCTGTCCGGCAGAACTATCACCACTGGAACAGTGACGAGATATATCAGGCGATCAGCAGCGGCAATGTAAGAGTCAATGGACAGCCTGCGCAGCCGGATCAGCAGCTTGTACCATCGGACCAGATTGAGTTGCTGTTACCTGATCACACAGAAGGTGAAACCGATACCCGCTGGTCGTTATTATGGGAAACGCCTGAGCTGATGGCGGTACACAAACCGGCGGGGCTGCCGGTATCGCGTACCACTCGTAATCTGTTCAACACCCTGATCAGTCTGGTCAGACGCGCAACTCAGCATAAAAGTGCTCATCTGCTGCACCGGCTGGATGCAGAAACCTCCGGCCTTATTTTATTGGCCAATTATGACCACGCAGACCGTAAATGGAAAAAGCGTATAGACCGGCTGATTCAGGCCAAACGTTATCACGCATTGGTGTGGGGCAATCCACAATGGCAGGAAAAAGAATTCAGCTGTTATCTGGCAGAAAAAAACGACAGTGCCATTCGTACCAGAATGCACATTGTTGAAGAAAACGAAGAAGGTTGTGTGAAAACACCAAAACTGTCGATAACCCGCTTTCGTGTGAAGCAACAGTTTGATGGTTACGCGCTGATTGAATGTGAATTGCTGACAGGGCGCAAACATCAGTTAAGGGCACAGCTGGCGCATCTTGGTCATGCCATTATCGGCGATAAAATTTACAGTCAGCAGGGCCGTTTTTATTTAAAAAGACTGGAGCAGGATTTAACCGCAGAAGATTACCGTACGCTTGGTGCGGAACATCACCTGTTGCACGCTTATCAGCTGCAGCTGGATACCGGACGGGAGCAGGTGACACTGACAGATGATGATTATCCGCAAGCATGGGCGCGCTATCTGACACAATAACGTGCAGTGATATGGTGACCGACTGACTGATGGCAAGAAGGAGAGGAGGAAAGAAGGTTACAGTTCGTCGATATTTTTTATGATAAACGGATGGCCGCGGAAAGCACCGCCGTCGATGTAAATCCGGTTGCCCAGGCGCAGTTCATGGTCGGTAATATTGTGACCATAAATAATCCAGTCTATGCCACCAATGCTGCCAGGCTGGCGATTGCGGAAAGGCTCTCTGGCCCAGATTGCACGGCGGGCCTGTTCACTGTCCAGCTGATGAAAATCCTGCCAGTCGCTCAGTGGATAGTCGGCATGAATAACGCCGATACGTTCGCCATGTTTGTTTTCCAGTTCGATAGCCAGCGGCAGTGATTCAATTTTGTGGAACCAGCCGGGCCATTCTTCGTCTTCATCATAGTTCAGAATCCATTCGCCACCGTGCTGCAGAATCAGCTCACGCGCCTCTGCGGATTTTTCACAAAAGCCTTCGTAAATCAGTTGCTCATGGTTACCGATAACAGCAAAAAACCAGGGCTCATCGAGTAAAGCCAGCGCCTGAGCCGGTTCAGGACCACGATCAACCAGATCGCCGGTACAGAACAGGCGGTCTGTCTGATAGTCAAAACCGATCATTTCCAGCTGTTGCCGCAGAGCAGTGACGCAGCCGTGAATATCGCCCACAACAAAATCCCGGCCGTATTGATTGCGGGCAAAGGACTGTCGTACGGGGAGTATGTTCATAATCAACAGATTCGGAACTCAGATGTTATCCGTAAGGATACTCCAGCTGCGTTTTCATACAAGGGACAGGGCCGGTGTAGTGCCGGGTGAGCGCTGACTGCGTGATTGTTGGAAGCTGGCTGGAAGTGAGTTTGTGTGTTCTGCAACGCTGAGGCCGCAAGGTGCGTCTGATTCGCAAGACGAATCTGACTCGCAAGGCTCAATACTGGCGGCTTATCCTTCCTGTGAAGGGAGTGGCCAGACAGAAGATAATTCAGCCTGCTGATTACGGTCGGCGTGTTTCTGCTGATACATGAACATATCGGCTTTCTGCATCATATCGTCGAGAGACATTCGGCTGTTGACGGTGCTGTAGGCGCAGCCGTAACTGTAGCTGATTCTGTAAGGCACTATGTCGGCAGAATTCAGTGTGGTCATCAGCATCTCCAGCCGGCTCAGGGAAGAGCTGGGTACTTTGGCCATGCACAGCACCACAAATTCATCGCCACCGACACGCCCGACCAGATCGGTTTTACGGAATGAATCGCTGAGCAGATCGGCAAAGCGCCGTATCATGGCTGAGCCGGTATCATGGCCGTGTTCATCGTTTACTTTTTTCAGATGATTCAGATCGAAATAAATCATGCACAGTGGCAGGCCATGACGTTCAGCCTGATCCATCATGCGGCCAGCCATCAGGCGGAAACCTTTCAGGTTATAGACCTGAGTCAGCTCATCAATGATCGCCTGTTCGTGCAGCTGAGATTCCAGACTGCGGATACGGAAAATCAGCAGGTAGACAGTGATAAACATGCTGATGCTGACGATGCTCAGGGTCAGTGCAGCAGCCAGCGGAATATCGAAAATGCCTTTGGAGGCCAGCGTAGCACCAGAGATGATACATACCAGCGGGATCACATAGGTCAGCGGCAGAATTGAGCGGGCAATATGGCCGGCCATGTCACGGCGTACGAGTAACGTGTAAAAGCCCTTGTTCAACGGGTGAGCAATCAGGCAGTAGGTGATCAGCAACATACAGGTCATGGTGGGCACAGAGACCCGGATGTGACTGCCCTGATCAATCAGATGGTTTGCTTCAAAAATAAACCCTGCCAGAAATATCGTACACAGCGACAGCAGAATCAGCAGCAGAACATTGGTCAGCCAACGCGATTGAGCACGCCATTCCATAGCGATCAGACCTGACCCCAGAGCGACAAGAAACACAGACGTCTGTAGAGAAGGCGAGTGAGGTGCTGGAGGGTTGGGATTATTCTGCAGGAAAGTATTAAAAATCAGGTGCTGATCTATCAGGTGGTAAGCCATTGATGATACGGCAATAAACACAATGCCGACGGCAGACATGGTGTTGGTGAGACCATCGTAATGGTGACGGCTGGCATGCAGACAGACGACCGCAAGAAAGAATCCCAGTGCGGTAT
The DNA here is from genome assembly GCA_002706025.1 of Oceanospirillaceae bacterium. Lineage (GTDB taxonomy): Bacteria > Pseudomonadota > Gammaproteobacteria > Pseudomonadales > Oceanobacteraceae > Venatoribacter. The sequence continues at coordinate 1,073 of PAJK01000080.1, read as the reverse complement.
TCGGATGCATGTAAGACCAGCCTGCAGGCAATATGCTTCCCAGCGTTTTTGACTGCCAGGCGATAATGACAGTAATACAAATAACCGCAACGACAAACATAACCCCAAGACGGCTGACGAAGGCAAAGTGCTCCAGCGCCGGGTCGTTATCTGGTTGCAGATATTCTGCTGAGTCAGTCATTAATCTTCCGTGGCCAATAAGAAACAAAAGGGAGTCAGATAAGTATCGCCAATTCTGCCCGGATTGCGAAAATATGTACGCAATAATACGGTTGCCTGAGCCGGTATGGGTAGAAAGTCATATAAAAAATAAGGTTATGTAAGGCTTTGTTACGGGTCTGTGAACATGTGAATCCTGTTGAGAAAAAAGATGGTAAGACCTGGGGGCAGGATGGCCGGGCCTGCGATGTTTTTGCAGGAGCGGCTTCAGCCGCGAAGGTTGTGAGTGGGTGGTTTATTGCAGGAGCGGGTTCAGCCGCGAATCCGGCGCAGCCGGACGTTACGGATATTGGTGGGCGGAACTGAAGCTTAACTCCTGTATTTCAGTCACTTCCACCATCCATGGCGGTCGAGCCCACCCTACGAACAGCGGTTTATTAATTAAAACGCGGTTTAAATATGGAAAGATCCGTAGGGTGGGCTCCGCCCACCAAAGATTCCGCAAGAATATAACGCACATAACAATATTGGTGCGCAGTGCGCACCCTACGATAATTCTAATCGGCGAATTATTGTATGGTCGTATTCACCCGCTATGGTTATGAATCGGGTATTTATTGTAGGAGCGGCTTCAGCCGCGAATCCGGCGTAGCCGGACATTGCAGGTAATTACGGTAAATTGGTGCGCATTGCGCACCCTACAATTATAGGGGACAGAGATTAATGTGCGGGACGGGTTCACCCGCGAAAAAGGCGAATGGGCCTGCGGCCATCGGAGCTGAAGCACCTCCTACAAATATCTGTGATTCCGGTTACGGCTGTACATTGCAGGAGCGGGTTTACTCGCTAATGAAGTGAATGGGTAGTTTATTGTAGGAGCGGCTTCAGCCGCGAATCCGGCGCAGCCGGACGTT
>PAJK01000079.1 GCA_002706025.1 Oceanospirillaceae bacterium | reverse complement strand
ATCCACCTCCACGACAGAGGAAAGAAAACGAGCCTCAGATGAGGCTCGTGATATGAATCCCAAACTGTGGGACAGCAGTGGGCATCGCGCCGGTTTTTTTGTGGCTCTGATTAGCCGTCAAAGGCTACAGAGCCTGCTGTCACTTTCTGCCTGCAGTCATTTTTTAAAGGTCATACGACGCAGCGTATCGTCTTTCATTTTGAAATGATGCAGAAGAGCCGCGCCTATGTGTGCGACCAGAAACAGAATCAGTGCCCAGGCCCCCAGACCATGTACCGCTTCAAAAAACTCATGGGCCGCTTCGCTTTCACCGATCAGGGTCGGCAACCCCAGACCAAACAGCGCAACGTCATAACCGGCACTCTGGCTCATCAGCATGCCGCTGACCGGCATAATCAGCATCATCAGATAGAGCATACCCTGCAGTGCTTTGGCTTTAATCACATCGCCCCGCGGTGTACCCGGTAATGGCGCTACCGGATTCATAACCCGCACCGGGATACGGATAATCAGTAATAACAGGGCCAGCACCCCGAAAGATTTGTGCAGGCCGATCATCTCAAACTTCTCTGGCCCGCGCGGCATGTCTTCCATAATAAAGCCTATCGCCAGCAGACCGAATATAAGCAAAGCCGCCAGCCAGTGGATGATTTTGCTCGCCGCATTAAACTGATCAACAGCCTGATTCATGGTAATCCCTTATGGTTTATATGTAATTATGAGCGCAAGTATACTCCGCCCGTTGCCGTAGCCAAGTAGCATTTATACGTGGCGTTCATACTCAATCGGGCTATCTGTCTTTCCTGTCAGTGAGAACCTGCTTCCCCCTTACACCAAAGACGGCAGGTCTTTTTCAGCCAGCCGGAAACGCCACCTGCAGGCAGCGGATGACCGGAGTGTCACCATTGCGATTGCCGGCGACACGGGAAGAATCCCGGTCTTCAGCTAAGCTTCAGGTAAAGCCATACTGCAGGACCCCGCCATGCTACTCAATAACCTTTCCATCCGGGTAAAACACACCCTGATTCTGCTGTTCGTAATTGCTGGTCTGCTGATCACATCCGGATTGTCTGTCGTTAAGTTTTCGCAGCTGGAAGACCTCAATAACATCCTGTTTCAGCAGCAGAAAGTACACACCGATATGCTGATGCTGCGCCGCAATGAAAAAGACTTTCTGGCGCGCAAGGATATGAAGTACGCCGCAGAGTTCGGCAACAATGCTGATCAGACAATAGAGAATATTATTAAGCTGGAAGAGCATCTGGCCGTTGATGGCCTGTCGATTGAGCACGCCAGACATCTGGAAGATCTGATTAAGGAATATTCCGGCATCTTTAATCAGGTCTCGCAGGAACAGCAACTGATTGGGCTGACACCCACAACCGGTCTGTACGGCGCGTTGCGTGAAGCAGTACATAACATCGAAAGCAGCGCCAAAGCCGCAGATGACTACAAAGTGCTGTATCACATGCTGATGTTACGTCGTCACGAGAAGGATTTTATGCTCCGTTCGGACGTCAAATACGTTGATAAATTTGATAAAGAAATTACCGGACTGGCCAATGCTATTGATGACAGCCCGCTCGCCGGAAACCCGGATGTGCAACAACAGCTGTCGGTTTACCAACGGGATTTTCACGCCCTGGTCGATAAAGAAGTGCTCATTGGTCTGGATCAGAACAGTGGCCTTCTGGGAGAGATGCGCAGTGTGATCCATCAGACCGAAACCACCTTTGCCACACTGAGCGAACAGGTCACTCAGGCAATAGAAGAAAAACGTCAGTCGGTGTACGCGAGCCTTATCGCGGCGATTCTGGCAACCTTTTTTATCGTCTCCCTGCTGACGGTTATTGTGTCACGGGCAATCTACCGGCCAGTGCAGGAAATTACCCGCAGCATTCAGCAGATATCCCGCGACCTCGACCTGACTCACAGCACACAACATAAATCCGGTGACGAAATCGGTATTCTTTCCACCTCATTTGATTCCCTGCTGGACACCCTGCGCAGCACAGTACGCGAAGTCAAAGCCGGAGCCAGTGAAGTCGCCGGAGCATCCGAAGAGATGTCTCATATCACCCGGGAAGTCGGCAACGCTGCGCAGTTGCAACAGGATGAAGTGGCACAGACCGTCACCGCTATGAATGAGATGACTTCCACTATCCAGAACATCGCCGGCAATGCCAGTCACGCCGCCAGTTCAGTGGGAGAAATTCATAACGAAGTGGCACAGGGCAAAACCATATCCGATGAAGCGAGACAGGAAATCGAGTATCTGATGGCCGATATTCTTGGCGCATCTGAAGCAATTACCCAACTGGAAAAAGACAGCAGCAGTATCGGTGCAATTTTGGCGGAAATTAACGGCATTGCGGAACAAACCAATCTGCTGGCATTGAACGCAGCCATTGAGGCTGCCCGGGCCGGAGAACAGGGGCGCGGTTTTGCCGTGGTCGCCGATGAAGTCCGGACCCTGGCACAACGCACGCAGGAATCCACCGAATCCATCAGTAACACGGTTGCAGAACTGAATAAAGGCACCAGTAATGTGGTGAATACCGTGCTTAAATCCCGTGAGCGGGCTGAATCCGGCATTGAAAAAGTGCGCGCAGCCAGTAATGCTCTACAACAGATTTACCAGAACATTAACAGCATCAGCGACATGAATACGCAGATCGCCACCGCCGCTGAGCAGCAGAGCTATGCCGCGGATGAAATCAACCGCAATGTTGTCAGAGTAAATGAACTGGCGGAAACCAGCCGGGAACAGGCCGGTGACGCGGCTCAGGCCAGTCGTGCCCTTGCTGAACTTTCAACACGACTGAACAATATCGTCGAAAAATTTACCGTTAATTAATAACCCGCTGCGGATGAAAAATCACATCAGCGGATACACCACCTGATCATGGTAGCCGGTAACCACCTGCATGGTACCGGCCCACTCTTTATCCAGCTGCGGGTCACCGCTATCTATGATCAGTGGCCGTCCCTGCAGTGCAGTCAATTTGCTTTTGGTGGATACCAGCCAGACATTCTTTTTACTCAGACACCGCAGAATGTGCGGTGAAAACTGTTGGTTTCCGCGTCCAATAATATGCCCCTGCCCGCCCATAATACTCAGAATAGCGACTGCTTCAGAATGATCATCCAGCAAGGTCAGAATGTCCGCTGCGGTAACATCCGCAGCGATTAGTTCGCGATTAAAAACCGCATCAACACCGAGCAGGGTATTATCCAGCCCGAGGTCATCCATAATCGCCTGAGTCGTTTTTCCGGAGCCGATCAGGTACAGCACGTCGTCTTCCATTTCAGCCGTCACATGGGCTGCAATATCGGCCAGTACCAGTTCTTCAGATTCAATGCCGCCCATTTTTACCGACTGAACAAAATGGCCCAGTTGTGGCACCCGCATTTCACCATAATGCCGTGCACGGACCTGATCATGACGGAAAGCCTCTTCATCAAGATCACGCACTTCCGCTTCTTTAATATCGATCAGTTTGCCTTCCAGCAGAGCACGCACGACCTCACCACTGGCTGCCGGCGTAATGCCGTAAACCGCAGAATGAATTTTAACGCCGGCAGGAATACCCAATACCGGAATATCATCCCCCACGATGGCACAGATATCACGGGCAGTACCGTCGCCACCGGCGAACAACAACAAATCGACAGCAGCAGCGGCCATTGCTTCAGCAGCCAGGCGGGTATGCTCTGCACTGGTATCGCTTAACGGAATATCGGCACTGACCAGATCAAAAGAAAAGCCAAGACGGGTTAACAGGTCGGCCCCCATTTCTCCCGGGCAGGTAAGAAAGTGACATCGGTCGGAAAACGGTAACAGTTGCTCAAGTGCCTGCTGAGTACGCTGCCCGGCTTTCTTTTCCGCACCACGGGCCAAGGCTTCCGCCACGACGCCATCACTGCCTTTCAGACCGACAGCCCCACCGATGCCCGCCAGAGGATTAATGATCAGGCCGAGGGTTAACATACAGACTCCACAACATCGCCCATTTTAAATTGCGCATCATACCCTGATCAGAACCAGTCGCTGAGTTTAATTCCCAGGCCGATACGTTGTTGGTAATGGTTGTAGTCAATCAGGCTGTCGCCATAGCCGTCAAAAAAGAAACCATAGCCTTTGATTTTTTTAGTCATCGGGAAGGTCCATTCAAGCTGCAGTGCACCGCGGTTTTCATCCGGGTTAAAGTTGTTGCGTACCGTAACATCAATGGTCTGATTACCCGGCATAAAACGTAACGTCAGCTCTCCCGGCCCCATATAGTCGTCGATATCCGGGTTGTCATTGTCTTCCGGNTCCCAGGGNTCGGAATCGCTTTCTTCCGGAATGCGCCACCACAATTTACCGGAGANAACCGCGTAATCGGTGACACTTAAGGCACTGAAAATAATCCGGTTCCAGCTGCGCGACATNGAGCTGGTCTGGCCATTCGACTGGTGATTCAACGACACACCAAATGCATCAATCCAGTTGTTTTTGGTCTGCCAGTTGAGCATCAGTTCCGGTTCATGATTGGTCTCACGGAACGGACGGGAAATATCACTGTTATAAGCCTGCCAGAACGAACGGTTGGTGTAACCGACACTCAGAGTACTGAGTTTGCCGATGATGCCGCTGGCCAGCTGAACTTTAATGCTGATCTGAAAAACCGCTTCGATATGGTCGTTGCCATCTTCCAGCGTTGCATCATCGTCGCCGGAATAGTGCTGCAGAATACGGTCACGCTCGTAATTGCTAGGATTGGAATAGTAAGTAAATGGCAGGATGTAATTCGGGCGGTGTGGTAACAACAGGAAAGGACTGTTGGCGGCGGCTTCTTCGACCTGAATTTTTTCCACCAGCTGGGGTAATTTCCGCAGGGCTGGTTTNATTTCATCTTCTGAGATGGTTTCGACTTCAAGCTTCTGGCGTTTGGCTTCACCGCTTTCCGGCAGCAGCGTTTCAAGACTGTCCAGAGCACTGCTTTCACTGTCAGAGGTGATATCAGAGTCTGCTTTACCGTCTGCCGTACTTGNATTGCTATCCGCAGTTGCCGTATTTCCGGCGCTGCTGGCTGGCACTNCTGACCCAGCATTGTCCTGCAACTCTTCAGCCCAGACAGCACCACAGGCCAGAGAAAACACCATAACCGAACCCAGTCGCAACATAACTACCCCAATGATTATTCCACTAAGGCATATAATATAGCGTTTAAATTACATCGCTGCGACGCAGGTTGGATTATGCCCCTCTGCACAGCGTCAGGCGGTATATCCTTCAGCTTCGAGGAATGGCGTACGGATAGCCTGATATTCATTTTTACAGTGCGGGCAGACACGGACATCCTTGCTGAGGATACGGTTGTGCAGGTGGATCAGTTTCTGATTTCCCTCCCAGCAATAGGAGCAGTANGGCTGACCATACGGACGACCGTCAATGGATTTGTAATAGCCATCGCCGCGACGACGCAGATTGCCTTTATAAACCAGGGCTTCGTTAAGGCGGATGAGCTCTTTATCTCGGGCATCACACACGCCCTGCAGCAGACTGAGTTCCATTTTGCTGGANGCAATGGCAGCCGTCAGCTCGGCTAACAGGCGCTTCAGCTCTACCCGGTCCATCTGGTAATTCGCCTGTTTGATTTCTTTACTCACATCCTGCGCAAAGTTCAGGCTGCGCATTACATCTTCCGGAGTACCTTGTCCTGGCATCGTCATTCTCCCGTCGCTCAANAATCCGATAAACGCCGGAATTCCGGCATTTTCACTCTTTGAGAAGACAGNTTGCAGCTTCAGTGCCAGTTTTATTCTGAGAGNTGAATTATCCGCGCCGTGCNGCCGGATGCTGCGACAACAGCACACAGGCCAGCACCAGTACGATGGCTAACACCTTAGCAAGTGACATAATCTCGCCCATGACAATCACNCCNCCCGTGACTGCAACCACCGGATTAATCAGACCGAGGAAGGCAACCTTATCCACGGGTAAACGNGAGACGGCACTGAACCACAGAAAATAGCCTCCNCCCATGGTCACCGGGCCAAGCCAGCCCATAGCCAGAATGGCGCCGGTATCCATCTCCGGAAACGGCTGCCCNGACAGCAGAGCGACGATCAACAGAATNATACCGGCTGAACTCAGCTGCGCACTGGTCAGCACCAGAGGCTGAATCCCCTTGCCCAGCACAGGCACCAGCAGCACACCAATCGACATAATGGTNGCCGCAGACAGCGANCANANAACGCCGGTCCAGTCGACATGGGTTGGCGACTGCCACACCAGCANTGCCACACCAGCAATCCCCCCAACNGCAGCCAACACCTGCAATGGCGTNGGAAACCTGCCCATCAAGGCACGGATAATCANCAGTTGCAGCGGCATACTGGCAGTCAGNGTTGCCGCCATACCGCCCGGCAGACGCTGNATACCGGCAAACAGCAATACCGTGAAGACACCGATATTGAGTGCNCTGAGAACCAGAATCTGCCACCAGCGCTCTCGCCATACCNGCAGCGGCACAAACGGNAGCATCAGCACACCAGGAACCACAATACGCAGGGTAGCCAGCCACAGAGGATCAGCCCCTGGCAGCCAGTATTGGGTCACAAAATAGGTGGTTCCCCATAATGCCGGAGCCAGAGCAGCCAGCAACCAGACGCNGGCGGAAGGAGATGCAGAATTCATAATTTATCTTCANNTTAAGATAGTTCTACACCCTAACGGGGAAATGCTTTAACATCAAGTATCTTTATATGAAGATATTNATCAGNGCGATAGAGAAACGGAATTACTTTGCCTGCAGGAGGCTCTGCGCAACAGGCTTTCAGCGGAAGATTCAAAGCGACAGCTACAAANCATAATGACACTACATAGTGACACTATATGGATATTACTGATAAATCGAATAAAAACCTGAACAGGCTTAACAGTGGTGCCAGACAGCGGGGCTTAGAAAAAGCCCGACAACAAACCAGACCCAAACCAGACAACCAGACCAANAGGAAACCAGGATGTCAGAACACAAANCGGATCATATCGACTTTATTGTCGGCCAATGGCAGGAAGAACGGCCAGATCTGGANTCGCAGCCAATCGCCCTTATTGGCCGTACCAAACGTCTTTACACCCATNTGCGCAATCAGATTGAAGGGAAACACAAAGAGTTCGGGCTGGCCTGGGGCGAGTTTGATGTACTGGCCACACTGCTGCGCAGCGGCANGCCTTACTGCCTGACNCCCACCGCCCTGTTCCGCTCAGCCATGCTGACCTCTGGTGCCATGACNAACCGTCTGAATAAACTGGAAGAACGGAAACTGATNGAGCGCCTGCCTGACCCGGANGACNGACGCAGCCTGCTGGTNAAACTNACCGANGANGGNTTCAGTCTGATCAGCGAAGCCATGACCCAGCATGTGGATCTGGAAANAGAATTAATTGCCGTGCTGAATCAGCAGGAACGCGACACACTGGATGCTATTTTTAAAAAATGGCTGGCAGCGTTTGAATAAGNGNAANCGANGACNGATCNGCAGCGGTGTATTTACAGCANCTGATACATCACCAGCGCATCCACATAACCCAGCGATGGATGCCTGAANGCACCGGGAAGACGGCCAACAGTCGCAAAGCCGAGTTTGCTCCACAGGTGCACTGCCGCNCTATTGGAAGAAGCAACAAAATTAAACTGCATGGCCNGATAACCCAGTGCCCGTGCCTGNTGTAGCGAATGCTCACACATCCGTGCCGCCAGCCCCTGTCCGCGGGCAGAGGATGCCACCATATAGCCGCAGTTACAGACATGACNGCCGGGCCCGGCCTGATTGGTTTTTAAATAATAGGTTGCCAGAATCTTTCCACCGGATTCCACCACCCNTGTCTGACGTGGCGTTTGCAGCCAGATTTTTTCACCCTGTTCTTTACTGGTGTGCGGATCATAAGCATAGGTATCACCAGCATTAACCACCTCATGAAAAATCGGCCAGATAGCGGGCCAGTCTTCTGTTCTGGCTTCACGGATATTCATACTTTCCCCGTCAATTTCATGCAGATTTTGTTTATCCTAACGCTCCGGTCTGTCGCTGTAAAAACCATAAGAGAAAAATCCTGCGCGAAAAAGGAGAAAAAAGAGCACAGCCGAAGCAAACAGGAAATGTAAAAAAAAGCCACGACAAGCGTGGCATTGATTCATTAACTTTTGATGAATGACCTGTGCCNACATTGCATCAGCAATAGCGTCTATCCACAAAAACAAAGCTTATGCACGGAATGATCCGTGTGGATCAATCACGAATTTCTTCGCTGCACCGCCATCAAAATCCGCGTACCCCTGAGGTGCCTGATCCNGATCGGGGAATTTCAGCAGATTAAAATCCGCGTATGGCACCATCACATATTCGGCCTGACCGCCNACCCAGCCACCCATATCGACATAGCCGTATGCAGCTCCCGGACGCGCCGGATTGACNTNAAGACAGATACCGGTCAAACCGGATTTACAGTTACGGCAACGACCGCAGGCGATGTTAAAAGGAACAGAAACAATATCGCCGACATCGACGAATTCAACGTCACGGCCTTTTTCCAGAATAATGCCGGTNATNTNATGGCCNAGCACCAGACCTTCCTGCGCCGTNGTNCGNCCACGCACCATATGCTGGTCACTGCCACAGATATTGGTCGTCAGTACNTTCAGAATGACGCCGTGTTCGCATTTACGTTTACCCAGTGATAACTCGGGAAAAGCGATGGACTCAACCGCCACTTTACCGGCGCCTTTATAGACNACGCNGCGATTACTCAGATCAGACATATCGAACTCCAGTGCTGTTTTATTTTTATCGTGCACCTCNACCATAATCTTCAGCAGGCTCNGTCAGATGNTCAAAAACGACANNGGAATATCCAAANANCCTGANATATNCGCTCAGGATCTCGCGCNAATATCAGGAATATNCNTCACTAAAAAGCGGCAAAACCGGCCAATTANTATGTGNAANAATACTNAGAAAAAGGCATAAAAAAAGCGGGNAANGCCCGCTTAAACTACTACTCGGAAGGAAAAGCAAATTCTGTCAGCCAGCAATCANGACCAGCTTATGCGCGCTTATTTCNCGACGAAAGCNCGCTATTTCTCAACAAAGGCACGCTCGACTACGTAATGACCAGGCTCTCCGGCACGCGCTTCTTTAAAGCCCATGTTATCCAGAATATCGGTCAGATCTTTCAGCATCGCCGGGCTGCCACACAGCATAAAGCGGTCAGNTTCCGGATTCAGATCCGCCAGNCCAATGTCTTTAGTCAGCTTACCTGTAGTAATGGCATCGGTCAGACGACCCTGAGTATGAAACTCTTCACGGGTTACGGTCGGATAATAAATCAGNTTCTCGCGTACGATNTCGCCAAAATATTCGTTATTTGGCAGCTCATTCTGAATACGATCCTGATACGCCAGTTCAGATACGTAACGCACGCCGTGGGTCAGGATGACTTTGTCGAACTGCTCGTACACATCGAGATCTTTAATGATGCTCATAAACGGCGCCAGACCAGTACCTGTGCTGAGCAGATAGAGGTTTTTACCTGGCAGCAGGCTGTCGGTAATCAGTGTGCCAACCGGCTTGGTGCCGACCAGCAGTTTGTCGCCAACTTTCAGATTCTGCAGCCGGGAAGTCAGTGGACCATCCGGTACTTTGATGGAGAAAAACTCCATCTCTTCTTCATAGTTGGCGCTGGCAATACTGTAGGCGCGCAACAGAGGTTTGTTGTCCACTTCAATGCCGATCATGGTGAAGTGGCCATTTTTAAAGCGCAGCCCCTGATTACGGGTGGTGGTAAAGCTGAATAAGGTGTCATTCCAGTGATGTACGCTGGTCACCGTTTCATGAATCAGGTTACTCATTGTTCACTCTCACTTAAGTTGCAGTGGATCTTCAATCTATGGGTTCCAGCTTACGCCTGCTGACAATATCGATAAATCAGATTATTCTGATTTCAATATTCGATTTAACCGAAAAGAACTCAGAATCCGGGAATCCTCATGCGCTACTCACTGCGACAGCTGGAAGTCTTTACCACCATCGCTCACAGCCAGAATCTGACCCGGGCGGCGGATGAGCTGGCGATGTCCCAGAGTGCAGCCAGTTCGGCGCTGAAGGACCTGGAATCCCAGTTTGGTCTGCAGTTGTTCGACCGCATAGGTAAGCGTCTGCAGCTGAATGAACAGGGTCGTNTGCTGCGTCCTAAAGCCGAAGCGCTGCTGGCTCAGGCGAAAGCCTTTGAACAGAGTCTGATGCAGCATGCGGAAGCCGGCTCCCTGAACGTTGGTGCTACTCTGTCCATCGGCAACTATCTGGCGGTTGGCATGGTGGCCGAATATATGGCCCGCAACCCGGACACCCACATTAATCTCGACGTAGCCAACACCCGCCAGATCGTCGAACGCGTGGTTAACTATGAGCTNGATGTGGGCCTGATTGAAGGCGAACTCAATCATCCGGATCTGGATATCATCCCCTGGCGGGACGATGAACTGGCGGTGTTCTGCCACCCGAACGATCCGCTGGCCGCCCTTGCCGCAAAGCAAAAACCCATCTCCGATGAGCAACTGACCGCGGCCAGCTGGATATTGCGCGAAGCAGGCTCAGGCACCCGTCAGGCCTTTGACCGCGCCATGCACGGCCTCTTGCCAGAGCTGAATATCAAACTTGAATTACAGCATACAGAGGCCATTAAACGGGCGGTTGAAGCCAGACTGGGCGTTGGCTGTCTGTCGCTGATCACTCTGGCCGACGCCTTCAAACGCGGCAGCCTGGTGCGCCTGCATACCCCGCAGCGGGATTTCAGCCGCCAGCTCTACCTGATTGTGCATAAACAGAAATATCGCGGTGCTGGCATTGACGCGTGGCTGGATTTATGCCGTGAGTGGGACAATCAATTCTGACACTGCATCCCGCAGTTGTGACATTCGCCTACAAGGATGAACAATAATTGACCTCATCGTCAGGAGTCATTAGCATCACGCCCAGCTTATATGAGGAAGTTATGCTGATTTATCTCATCGACGACCACAAGATGTTCGCGGAAGCGATGAGCACCATCATCGGCCTGAATTGCCAGGGAGCGGAAACGCGTATTTTTCACTCCGGTGCGGATGCTCTGAAAGCATTAAAAGACGAAACACCGCAGTTGATTGTGCTGGATCTGGATATGCCCGAGCTGTCGGGTATTCGCATGCTGGATATTTTTGCCCAGCACGGCAAAGACATTCCGGTACTGGTATGTTCCGGCAACCTGAGTACACAGAATATTCAGGCGGTGTTGCGTGCCGGTGCCAAAGGCTACCTGTGCAAATCGGAAGACTCCGCCACCATCTGCGATGCCATTGCTCAGGTCAGTCAGGGGCATTACTACCCGCCAGCGGCAGAAACCCTGGCCGGTGAAGACGGTGCAGCGGTTACCCCCCTGCTGTCACGCAAGCAGCTGGTAATTCTGTCGCTGATGAAATCCGGCATGAGCAACAGCGATATGGCCGATACCCTGTTCCTCAGTACCAACACCATCAAAACCCATATCCGCCTGATGTATACCACGCTGGACGTTAACAGCCGCATCGAGTGCCTGAATAAAGCCGAAGAGCTGAATCTTCTCAGCGAATAATGTCCCGCCCATTTCGTTAAGCACTATCCCTGTTTGCGCAAAGCTTCGAGCGCGCCGAGAATATTGGCGCCGGATACCGGCTTAAACAGCACCGGTGCCTCCAGCGCTTTCAGCTCCTGAATACGTTTAGGATCGGTATTGCCGGTAATAATCATAGCCGGCAGGTCTGCGCCACATTCACCACGAACGGTGCGGATCACATCTTTCGCACCAAAACCTCCGGGCAGACGGTCATCAGTGATTAAAAGGTCCGGTACCAGCCCTTCGTCTGTGAGCATGGTCATCGCTTCGGGAATGCTTTCCGCCGCCCAGACATCATGCTGCTCTCCGACTAACAGCACTGACAAAGCATCACGTACGGATTCTTCATCATCCACCAGCAGCACTTTCAATTGCTGCAGATCTTTTATCCGTGAAGGCGGTGTCGGCAGATCTTCCAGGGTAGCAGTCTCATCCAGCCACAGCGAAAAACAGGTGCCCCGGCCCTTATCAGAGTCGAGCCGGAACTCAATATTGTGCAGATTGCACAAGCGCTTAACGATGGGTAAGCCAAGCCCCATGCCTTGCCCGGTGTCATCCGGACAATCCGCCACCTGAACAAACTCTTCAAAGGCATCACGCACCTGAACCGGCGTCATACCAATTCCGGTATCCGATACCCGCAGACGGATTTTGCCTTTCTCGCGCTGACCACTGATCACAACCCGCCCCTGCGCGGTGTAACGGATGGCATTGGTCAACACGTTATCAATAATTTCCATAACGATGGCCGCATCACAATAAACGGAAACCGCTTCAACCTCAGAAACCAGTTCCAGCCCCTTTTGTTTCGCCATCACGGAATGGGTTGCCACCAGCTGTTCAACAAAAGTCGGCAGAAAAACGGTATCACGGTTTACGTTCACCACACCGGCATCAATACGGGAAATATCCAGCAGACGATCAAGCAGCTGACTGGCTGATAACAGACTGGCATTCAGTTTGCCGATAATATCTTTCGTTACCACAGCAGGATTGTTAGCCATGGCTTCTGCATACAGTCGCGCAGCCTGCACCGGCTGGCGTAGATCGTGGCTGGCTACCGCAATAAAACGGGTCTTGGCGTTGTTTTTATCCTGTTCCATAAGCTCATTCCGGCGATGCTCCAGGCGCAGAACAATCGATTCCATATGTGTGCGGTGGATCATAATGCTGAACACCACCAGTGAGACCCAGGTAAACGGCGGTGTAACTGCCGGCAGCCACTCTTCACCAAAATCAATGTTGAACAGGTGAAAACCGAAGCTGAAAAAAACCGGGGTCAGAAACGTTATATAAATATCCGGATAACAGCCCATGGTGACCGATGGTGTCGAGGATAAAACCACCACGATCATCAGTACCGACAGCACCTGAATATTCGACGCATCAGGAAAAAACAGAAAAGGCGTTAATGCCCACAGCAACCCCCAGATCGCCGCCTGGTAAAGATTCAGCCAGTGCCAGCGGCGCACATAGGCCAGATTGCGGGTGGAATGTTCAGGTTCCGGATGCTGTTTGTGGTAACGGATAAGCAACCAGGAATTGATGCCGACAAAGCAAATGCCGCCAAACCAGATCAGTATTGACGACATTGGCGCGGATTTATAAAACATCGCTCCCACAAGAGCCGCACCAATAACCGCACTGATCATGCGTGAGCCGACTTCGGTCATAAACAGGTTATGACGTTCCCACTGAATATCCGTTGCCAGAGGATGATCAGCAAATGATGAAAGGTATTTCCGGTAGAGTTTTTTCAGCATTCACTATCATCCTTTGATTGCTGCTGAGCAGCACGTTATTCACTTCCCTTCAGGGACTTATGGCGCACCAACTGCCAGAATCTTACCGGAATCTGTTGAGTCGTAACACCAGAGGGTCACGCCATCATCAGTGGTACCTACGGTCAGAACATCGCTGCAGGTATCGGTATCAGCGTTAGCAGAAAGCTCCATACCCAGGCCTTGTTGCAGATCGGTACGGTATTCGCTGACGACGATGCCCGGATAGTCAAAATTGGAAACCATGTAGATTTTGTCAAAGTCCGTCGCTGTTGCGCCGTCCACGGCTACCATATCGAGGATTCTCATAGGACCAATATCAACAGCGAATGCATCATCCTCGGTACATTCAACAACCGCAATCCCTGCCCCGCTTTCCGGGTTCACGTGCATAAGACAGTTTTGATTGTTGGAGCCTCGCACACGGGAAAAGTACACATCGCCCTCTTCGGTTACCGCTACGGTACTCAGATTATCGGCAAAATATTCCTGAATATTATTCACGCTTGCAGTTACCGCACCGGCAGCATCAACGTCTGCGTTGCCGTCCACGGTCAGCTCAACTTCAACAATACGATCACCACTCATTAATGTTGAGCTACCGGAAATCTCCATACTGTAACCTGCCATATACACCAGAATGCTGGTGCTGTCAGTGTCACCACCGGCATTACGCACGGCGATGGAGTTACAGCCACGCATTTCATAATTAATTGGGCCATTGGTTCCGGCCACATCAATGTCCACGAATGCAGTCGGATCTTCATTGGTAAAAATACGCAGCAGCGTCGGACGATCGTAAGGAACGGTGCTGTAGCCCTCTTTACACATAACGGTGTAGGTAAGGCCATTCAGGCTGAAGGTTTCCATGTCCTCAAAATCCAGAATGTCATTTTGCATATCAATGGTGTGATACGCCGCGAGATCCGTTGTTGGATAAGTTGCGGACAACATCGTGTACAGATCGCCGGTCTCAGGCCCCTGCAACGTTCCTTTCAGAACACTGATTTCCGGTGCAGACTGACTGCCAGCGAAACCTAAACCAATAATCGCATCCTGACCGGCACTCCAGGTGCCGTCAGACAGAGTGCCGGTTGATGATCCACTGGTATTGTCGCCGCCAGTATTGTCACCACCGGTGTTATCCGGCTGGTCGTTATCAGATGAGCCACCGGAAGAACCACCACCGCAAGCGGTCAGGGCCAGACAGGTTGCAAATACAGCGAGATAGGATTGAGTTTTCATAAAGCCTCCATAGCAATAAGTGAGTCCAGTGTATGGAACGGCTTTTTTTCATTCTTCACCCCGAAGGGTGAAAATACGGATAAGTGGGTCAAATATTTTTCTGACCTGTTTGTCTGTTTTCTCCCGCACTCAGCAGCACCCTTATTAACAGGATATTTTAAAGGGATATTAATTCTGCAACCAAAGCACCTCTACCGTCATAAGAATGAAATCAAAAAACAAAAAATTGGATTCAAAAACAAAAAAGCCCGGCAAATGCCGGGCAGGTATGGAGACCAAGGCTGAAATCAGCCTGGCAAATCCTTTTGCTTATTTTACTTCAACTTCGGCTCCAGCACCTTCCAGTTCGGCTTTTATCTGAGTCCATGAATGGTCAGACACTGCACGCTCTGCAGCAGCTACAATTTGGGTCTGTGGTACTTCCGGCGCGGTAAATTCAATCAATTTACCCTCATCGGCTGAATCGTGACACCACAGGGTTGTACCGTTCACAGCCAGTGCATCAACGCAACGCTCGAAATCACCACCGCTTACCAGTACAAATTCTTCGCCGCTGAAATCACCGCCTGCCAGGCCTGCATCAGCAGATACGGCAAATAAGTCATTACCGCCGCGGGCAAGGTCAAGAATATCGGCGCCGTTATCGGTATCAGAGGTAAAGACGTTACCGGCTGTTTCAAGAACGAAATCATTGGCTTCACTATCAATCAAAGCGGTGTCACCTTCCATATTAACCGCAATCAGCGGATCACCATCGCCATTACGTTCTAAAGCCCCTGTGGTCTGCAGAGTATCCAGTATGGATGCACCCGCAGCTGTAATTTCGCCGGCAGCATAATCAAAATCGAATCCGGCACCAAAGACATAGCCGTTGCCGCCATTGCCGAAACCGGATACCAGGAAATCCACTTCATATACAGTTAAGCCCTTATCGGCGGTATCGGTAATCGTCAGACCACCGAGCGAAGCACAGCTGAACAATGAAACATCATCAGTGATATTCACACTCCCTGCGATGTCAGTGCCTGGCACATAGAATTCGAGGGTCGCGAAGAACAGCGCTTCTGCTGCTGCACTCATTGACGGGCCAAAACCTGAAGGCTCAGCCCCATCAGGAATACCCGGCTCATCGTAACCACAGGTTGCTACCACAACGGTGTCGATTTCTTCACCGTTTACGGTAACGCTGACCGGCACAGCCAGCACATCACGGTAGTAGCTACGCTCCAGGCTGATACCGGTATCGGTAAATTCTTTGCTGTCAGCATCGGCCAGCATTAACGTGTGACTGAAGCTGTCATCACCATTGTCAGTACGCTTGAGTGCGATCAGCGGGCCATTATCAGCACCTTGAGGGTAGGTCAGCCCCACCAGCTCATCAACACCGGCACTCCAGCTGGTATCGGTATAGACATCCAGAGCGGTCGGCTCGTCCGGCAGATTCGGGTCATCATTGCTGCTGGAGGAAGAACCACCACCACAGGCGGTCAACAGAAGAGAGAAACCGCCAACCATCATGGCTGCGGAGAGGGTATTTTGTTTAAAAGACATAATAAAAATCCGTTTGTTTGGCTACCGGGCCAGTAAACCAAAGCCACGGCGTGCATTCTTCACCCCGAAGGGTGAAAATGACGCCGGCAACCAAAAAATTTCAGCCGCGGATTGCAGTGTGACGATGAGAAGAAAGAACAGCAGCAGGACTGCTACAAAAACTTATAAAACAGTACCCGCAACGACAACCAGCAAGGCAGCTGACCGTTCAGGTAGCAGCGCACCTGCTGATAGACCTGCCGCTGTTCAGTTTCCGGCGGGTAACCCACCAGCAGGTAAGTCACCGGTTTTGAAATATCTTGGCAGCTACAGCCCGCAGTTACAGCTACAGGCCAAAGCTCTGCTGGATCAGGGTAAAACTGAGGCACTGTTACTGAAAAAGTATCCGCTGGCGCACAGTCTGCCTTCAGAAAAGGCACTGTATAATTACGCCCAGGCGCTGAAAAACGAACACATGCGCTCGTCTTCTCCCATCAGCAAAGTCATTTACGACGACAAAATTCACATCATCAATAATGCACTGGGTTTGCATACTTATGCTTCCCGGGTGCAGGGCAATAAACTGAAAAGCAAAAATGAAATACGTATTTCATCCCTGTTCCGCAAAGTGCCAGAGCCGTTATTAAAAATGATTCTGGTGCATGAACTGGCGCACCTGCGTGAGAAAGACCACAACAAAGCCTTTTATAAACTCTGCTGTTATATGGAGCCGGATTACCATCAGCTGGAATTTGATCTGCGTCTGTACCTGTGCCACCGCGAGCAATTCGGTGAGCTGTGGTAATAGAAAACAGGTGAAATAATATACCTGTGTGTACGACGTCAGGCGAACCATGAAGTCGTTATCAGCCACTGCCAGATCAGGCGCAATGCCAACAGCGTCAGCACCCACTTAAAAGCAATGCGGAATTTGTGTTCAGGGATTTTACCCAACAGCCGCAGCCCGACCCGGGTGCCGATATAGCCACACAAGATCATCAGTACCAGTAACACTAACCAGTCACGATATACAAAGCCCGCAAGGCCAAAAGCCAGCACTTTAACGGTATGCTGAATGGTCATGCTGGCAGAGAAATTAGCGGTGTATTGCCAGCGGCCGATACCGGAACGCCCAAGCCAGGCGGCAACTAACGGGCCGGTCGCCCCCACCAGCATGGTACCCAGCGTGGTCAGTAATCCGCCGAAGAATAACCCCACAGGATGACTGCCAAGGCCAATATCCGGCATTTTTCCCCAGCTCAGCCAAAGAATAAATACGCCGACCAGCGGTGGAATATAATGTGGGTCCAGCATCCCCAGCAGCAACCCCGCCAGCGTGGCGGCCAGCAAAGCCCCCAGCGCAAAGAAAGCGATCTTACGCCACTGTGTGTGCTCCCGGGTCAGATAAGCTCTGGACGCATTGGAGCCGAGCTGTACCAGCCCGTGCAGAGGAATCAGCGCTGCTGGCGGCACCAGAGAGGCCATCACAGCAATTAAAAAACTGCCACCACCAATGCCTGCGCTGGCCGACAATAAAGAGCCGAGCAAGCTGCACAGCAGCAGAATGGCAAAGGCAACGGGACTGATATCCGGCAGATATTCCATCATGGGCTGCACTACCCTTTCTGCTCGGGATGTTGTTCGGGCTCCTGTTCAGGTTCCAGGTCGGAATGCTGCTCAGAATGCTCCGCGTCCCGGAGCTTATAACGGCGGGCACAATGCTGGCAGATACAGGACGCATCTTCCTGGCCGGGTTGCCGGTCTGCAGCGACAGCAGTGCGCGCAGAAGCCGGAATAACCACATCGGCAGCAAAACACCAGCAGGATGCCGGGTCTTTGCCGGCGCTGACCGCGCAGCCGTTGTCAGCGCCACATAACGGACACTGACGACCACTGACATTATTCAAGATTGACTGCTCATCAAATGTGACCTCACAGAATCTCCGCTCATTGGATCTGAGCGGAGCCCGAGGATTCCGTTACCGGCTTAAGCTCTTCCACTACCGGCTTCGGCATATTCTGCTGCTGATCCACCCAGATCAGCGACTCACTGTCGAAACCAAGAAACTGCGCTTTTTCTTCCAGATACTGAGTTGTCGACACTTCCAGATAAGGTTTGCGCGACAGAATCCACAGGTAGGAAGTATCCGGCCCACTCACCAAAGAATACTGGTAGCCATCCTTATCCAGATCCGCGATGACATAAGCACCATAAAAAGGGCCAAAGAAAGACACTTTGAGATACCCCATGTCCGGCTCCTCAACAAAATACGCTTTGCCCTCTGCTTCCTTCCATTCGCCGGTTTCCGGGTTATAGCCACGGTTAATCACCTTTACCCCGCCGTCATCGCGCAGGGTATACGTCGCCGTAACATCGGTTAAGCCGCTCTCAAAAGAATGATCCAGGCGGGCGATTTCATACCAGGTGCCCAGATAGCGGTTCAGCTCAAAGCCCTGCACAGGCTCCACTTTCTCCGGCATCCCGGTACAACCAGCCAACAGCAGACTAATACTCAGTGCAGCACAGGCACATAAACGGCGTAACATCATTCAACCTCCATCAGGACAACACAAAGGATCATCAGGCATAAAAACCTCTCCATACTAACCTGACTGATCACTGCAGTAAAAAACAGAGCCGGCTTCACGTCTTCTTTGATGAACTTATAGAGGCTGTATGTGGCAACCTCGTTGCCTGTCTTCTCTTCTGGATTCACAATAAATATGAATTCCATGTCTCTGCACAAATTTCAGCAAATGAGTTTCTTTGGAAAGTGGCATGGCGGAGGCCTGAAATTCGCCTCTGGAGCGCCGAAATGAACGACGATTTTTCTGGTCCGCCGGGCATGGACAATTTTGACGGGATCAAAATTGAACAGCCGCAGGCTGGCCCGAAGGGTGAAAGGCATGGATGCCTGGAATCACCCCGGCGAGCGGACAGCGACAGGGAAGTCGCACGGGCGCGTGGCCAGTAAAAATCGAGAGAATGAGGATGACGCTCCAGAAAGCGAAAAGCTGGGGGGCGCCCTGCCAGCCTGGGGGCGGTCCGACGCTCGGTAAGTTCCCCCAGGAGGCATAAGGCTTTGTGGCATGAAAAGCCTTTTATAAAAGGATCTGTTTAAAACAGTAGGGCAACATTGCGCCGCAGCGTGTTTTTAAATCAGCAGATGCGCTCAGAAGGCACTCCATCAGGAAAGCCTCAGACACNCCTCAAACACCCCTCAGGAAGCAACCCGCCAGGAATAAAAGAANCCNGCCATCACCAACATAATCAACGCNTACTTAACCACTTTATAGAGATTNCGGTTATATCGCTTCAGGCGCTTAAAAACCGAAGTAACGCGGTAATANATCAGCTGGTAAATACGGTTCAGTAAACCGGTTTTATCCGNTGGCTGATTGGGNGACGCCGACGCTTTCAGCACCAGCGCACTGAAGAANCGGTTAAACCAGGTGGCNAAGGCAAAGCGCATGGGTTTCTCNATGTCACAGAAAAAGATCAGACGGTCCTGATCNGTATTGTTATGCACTTCATGCAGGTAGGTTTCATCAAAGATGACNTCTTCGCCATCACGCCAGGCGTACGGAATACCNTCCACCANAATATGACAATCNTCGCTGTTCGGNGTCGACAGGCCGAGGTGATAACGCAGNGAGCCNCCGTAAGGNTCACGGTGCTGNCGCAGNTCCCCGCCGGCTGGCAAGCGGGTGAACATNGCNGCGCGGATNTTCGGGTAGCGTTTAATCAGANTNCAGGTAAACGGCGCATATNGCTCTGCAGACGGCGGTGTCACGCCATACCAGCTCAGGTANAAGCGGGTCCAGCCNCGNTTNAAAAATGAATTNAANCCNAGGTCATCNTTGTTACCNGCNGCCTGAATCAGGCCNCCGGATTGCAGTGCTTCNGCTTCATCGCGGATCTGCTGCCAGTGCTCACGGATTTCCTGCAGCTCAGGAAAATGACTGCGATCCGGGTAAGGTTCGGTTTTGATCTTTGAAAATAATGCCAGAAAGGCATTCACCGGCGCCATTACGGTGGAATGATCTTTTAACTGTGCAACAAACGATAACCGCCGGTTACCGCGCAGATTGATATACAGCACGGATACAACAAAGACCGCCAGCACCCAGAATTGCCAGGTCGAAAGAAAGGACGTCGGGATCGACATAAAACACCTCCATCAGAGCACACAGGGATATTCTGAGGAGAGATCCGGTTTTTAAAAATCGGCGTTTTTAAAACAATCTTTTTAGCTGGACAGTTTTGGAAAAGTCTGTGCAACCAGACTAACCAGCGGCTACAGCGATTGCTTTACAGCGGCTATTTCAGCGGCTTTTTATATTGATCTTCCGTGATTTTACTTAGTTATTGGCCAGCATTCCCCTGATGATCACGATCAGCGGAACGATCCTTTTCAGCGTTTCCCGGCTGCCGCTGAAGGTAGGTTTTCAGCAGCGATGTGGCTTTGTCACTGAAAAGAATGGAATAGCCCAGCGAACTCCAGAACACCAGATAAACAAACACCGGCACATTGCTCATTCCGGACACCTTGATGTCCAGTGGCACGCTGAGAAATGGCACAGACAGAATCAGAACAATCAGACGAATACGAATGGCAGTGTCCGACCACAACATGTGAAAGAGGTGCCGGTAAAACCAAATAAAAACAGCGGAAATCAGAAAAACGGCGAGGCTGACGAATCCCGTCAGCAGATAGGCCTGAGAGGTTTCCGGCAACGACGGAGAGACCTGTGACGATACGGATATCACCGGGATCAGCAACCACAGAGAGAACAGCTTTATCAGGCGACGGCGTATTTTTCCCAGTGCGCGCTCCTGATCATCGGGATTCGTATTGCTATTCGTACTGGTATCCGCCTGCTCTTTCATGCCCACTCCCCGCCTGTTATCCGATATCGTTTCGATATTATTACCACCTGAGACAGTAAAACGGCCCGGACATTCCCCCTGACATTCTCAACTGCTGCCTCCCTTTTCGGGACATCTCAGGGACAGAAAAAGACCAAAAAAAAGAGCGCCGCAGCGCTCTTTTCTGTGCAACGTCTGACCGCTTACAGCAGGTCACGACCTTTCTTGGCAGCAGTACGCAGACGCAGAGCATTCAGCTTGATAAAGCCTGCAGCGTCTTTCTGATCGTAAGCACCGGCATCGTCTTCGAAGGTGGCGATGGCTTCATCGAACAGAGAACCTTCGGACTGACGGCCAACAACGATAACGTTGCCTTTATACAGTTTCAGACGCACATCACCGGCAACCACTTTCTGGGTTTCGTCGATAGCAGCCTGCAGCGCTTTACGCTCTGGGGACCACCAGTATCCGTTGTAGATCAGGCTGGCATATTTTGGCATCAGCTCGTCTTTCAGGTGCGCCGCTTCACGGTCCAGAGTGATGGACTCAATCGCACGGTGTGCTTTCAGCAGAACAGTACCAGCTGGTGTTTCGTAACAGCCACGGGCTTTCATGCCAACATAACGGTTTTCAACGATGTCCACACGGCCAATACCATTAGCGCCCGCAACTTTGTTCAGTTCTTCCATAATGGTTGCCGGTGATTTTTTCACACCGTCGATGGCAACCGGGTCACCGTTTTCAAAGCTGATGGTGATGTAAGTCGGTTCGTCAGGAGCATTCTCCGGAGACACAGACCACAGCCACATGTCTTCTTCCGGCTCGTTCCATGGGTTTTCCAGCAGGTCACCTTCGTAAGAAATGTGCAGCAGGTTGGCATCCATGGAGTACGGTGATTTCTTACCGGCTTTCTTCTCAACTTTGATGTCGTGCTTATCGCAGTATGCCATCAGAGTTTCACNGGAAGTCAGATCCCATTCACGCCATGGTGCAATCACTTTCACGCCTGGCTTCAGCGCGTAAGCACCCAGCTCGAAACGCACCTGATCGTTACCTTTACCGGTAGCACCATGAGCGATGGCATCAGCACCGGTCTCATTGGCGATTTCGATCAGACGCTTGGCGATCAGCGGACGGGCAATGGATGTACCCAGCAGGTATTCACCTTCGTAAATGGTGTTAGCGCGGAACATCGGGAATACGAAGTCACGGGCAAATTCTTCACGCAGGTCGTCAATAAAGATTTCTTTGATGCCCAGGGCTTCTGCTTTGGCGCGGGCCGGTTCCACTTCTTCGCCCTGACCCAGGTCAGCGGTAAAGGTCACAACTTCACAGTTGTATTCGGTTTGCAGCCACTTGGCGATCACAGATGTGTCCAGACCACCGGAATAGGCCAGCACGACTTTTTTGATGTCTGACATGAATGTCTCCAGATGAAATCAGCCGCCGGCCCCGCAAGCCGGACCCGGCGTGCTGTAAAGCGACGGAAAAAGAAAAGGGCCGCATTCTAACGGGATGCGGCCCTTTTATCCAGTCAAGACGACGTCACAGCGTTAGTGGAAAACCATGCGTCGCTTTTGGTTACCGCGGCGCTCAGCGGCACTCAACTGCGATTATGACGCTGCTCCAGATACCTTCCGAGGGATCATACTCGCGGGCAATCATCACATCGCCATACTTACTCACGTAAAAATTAATCCCAATGCTAGTGGACATCACACCATTCGATAGCCCGGTAATGTCTACTGTCATATCAGTGGTATCAGTCAGGCTGGTGTCCAGTTGACTGGTGAGGTAATTCGTATCATTCACAGCGTCATAAGCGAGGTTCATACCAAGCTCATATTCGTTGTTCACTACCGTTACAACACTCATCTGAGTCGCGCTGGTAATGTTGAAATTCAAAACCTCAGTACCCTGGTTTATCCGCGCAAAGCCATTGCCAGGATCAGAATCCGCACCACTGAAGCTGGAAATCACACAGTATTCACGACCAACCAGATCCGCCGCTTCAGTGACTTCTGCCGGTCCAGTTCCGGTACCGCTGCCGGTTTCCAGATCATCGATCTGACTCTGCAGCGATGCCACGGTCGCCTGCAGAGCAGCGATAGCCGCAGCGTTGGTGTCGATTCCGTCACCGTTACCATTAACGACAGTATCAAGATTAGAAATAGCAGTATTGTTAATAGCAATTGCGGCAGCATTATCTGAAATCAGACCACTGTTGACGCTGATATCAGTGGAGTTAGCACTGACTGCTGCAGCGTTTTCTGAAATCAGGCCACTGTTCGCACTGATATCTGCGCTGTTGCTGCTGATCGCAGCAGTATTATCGGCAATGCCAGTAGCATTGTTGGTAATTGCTGCAGCGTTCGAAGCAATGCCTCCGGTATTGGTGCTGATACCCGATGCATTTGTAGCAATGCCTGATGCATTGGTGCTAACACCAGCAGCGTTATCTGCTATATCTGAGGCATTGTCGGCGATCGCTGCTGCATTGGTACCGATATCGGTAGCGTTATCATCTACCGCGGTTGTGATGGCAGTAAAGTTACCGTTAACATCCTCTGCCAGCGCCGGTGAGCCCGCTGTAAACGTGGTCATTGCACCACTGTCTACGGTATCTGCCTGAGCAACGACCACTGCTGAGAGTAACGCTGCTCCTGCTGCTATCTTGGTAAAGTTCATAATAATCTCCGCTTTATAATCCGTTACTGGTTACTGCCAGTTACTCTGATTCCAGTTGCTTTCATTCCAGACCATGCCTGAACAGACATCGCCAATACCGTCACTGTTACTGTCTGCCTGATCGGCGTTTGCTATTGTCGGGCAGTTATCGGCGCCGTCGGCAATGCCGTCACCGTCGATATCTGAAACGGCCACCCCGGTTCCTGGTGTCACCGTTGGTAAAGTGCCCGGATCATCAACGCCCGTGGAGCTTGTTTCTTCCTCAACTAAGGAAGCGATATCCGCAATCGTGGTGGTGGTTCCGGGCACCGTCATATTCGAAACATCCTGGGTCACTGAGTCCTGCAGTTCACTGGATTCAACGTCGGTGAAGATTTCGACATCACCGTCTTCGGACTGACCATCAATTGTGCCGTCAGTCAGGTCATCAACCAGCGCAGCNAGTACATCATCTGAGCTTGAAGTGCCCCCAAGCACATTGGTTGACAGATCATTGATCACCACCGCCAGAGACTCGATCGCCTGGCGATACTGAACCACGGAGGTTTGTGACGCGATGTCTGTTGTGTCAGACGTCACCATAGGCACAGCTGTGTAAATATCGAAATCGCTGTTGAGGCCAAAGCCGAGAGTTGACTTAACCTGCCCGGCAGCAATCTGCAACGCCGNGGTGAACTCAGCCGCTGACAGCTCACCGTCACCGTTGCCGCTGTAAGGGGCTGACGTGCTGTCAGCTTTTGCCGTTGCCAGCTCTACAGCCATGGTNGTCAGAGGTGTNGCGTACACATCNNTGCCNGCAATAATNGCATCNGCGGANATGACATTNGNCAGTGACGTNATGATGGGCGCAGCGCCTGTATTGATGTCCGTCGTGCCATCATTGGCACTGATCACCAGCAACAATTGCTGACCGGCATAGCCTTCCGGNAGGGTCAGTCCCTGAATAAATGAATTCGGTCCGGTGGATGCTGTGCTGATCGTATCGCCGCGCAAATCCGTGGCAGCAAGATCCAGGGTATAGAGAGCGACATCAGCATTGGCCAGGGGGCCTTTAACACCGGCACCTGATACGCTGGTTAACGAAGGCTCATCAGGTANCTGAGGCTCATCCGGGGTTACNGGCTCGTCTGGTGTTGGCGGGTCGTTGGGCTGCGGCGTGTCACCGGAAGAAGATGAACCGCCACCTCCACAGGCAGTCAGCAGAAAACTGGTTACTGCCACAGCCAACGCAGTGCGGGGCTTAATATTAANGGTCATAGCATTTCCTTACGTTCTGATCAGACATCTCGTGTCCAATTCCATGATCAANCTCAGGTTATTACATCGCCATACTACCNCAGAATTAAGACAGTATTAGTCAAATTACGCCCCGTTTGNCNGCTTTGTAAGCACACTGGAATGAATACTACCTACACCATGTTGCCAATCAGACTTCTGCCTTCATTGTCATGTGCACCAGGCTGTTCCAGCTGGCCATCTTGATTGATTTATCACGCTCTTTTTAAACTGGCGGCACGGTCTGTTAATCACAGCCGTTTATTCTCAGGGCGGGGCGAAATTCCCCACCGGTGGTAGGTGCAGGCGTGAGCAACGCAGCACAAGCCCACGAGCGCCTGCTGTGTTGATCATGGCNGGGTCAGCAGATCTGGTCAGATGCCAGAGCCGACGGTTACAGTCCGGATGAAAGAGGATAAGCGACATGCAAAACACCTGTCGCCGGTCAGCNTTGCTGCCGGTTNCAGCTGCGCGTCTGTTGTTTGCCGGTACAGTTCTTGTGCTGGCCCTCCTGCTATCAGCCCTGATTCATGTTTTCTCTGGAGTATGACCATGAATCAGACCAACTCTCTGGCCGCTTTATCACCTGAACCTGCNCTGACCTCAGTCAGTGATCATTCACTGCTTAAACAGTCCCCNGTCGAACGTGTCGAACAGGCATTAACAACGCTNCGCAATGGCGGCGGCGTGTTNCTGCTGGATGATGAAGACCGCGAAAACGAAGGTGACCTGATCTTTTCCACCGATCACCTNACNCCNGNGCAAATGGCGCTGATGATCCGCGAAGGCAGCGGCATTGTCTGCCTGTGCCTGCCGGACGAAACCGCCGATCACCTGCAGTTGCCGCCGATGGTGGTGAACAATGAAAGCGCNAATCAGACGGCNTTTACCGTNTCCATCGAAGCTAAGCATGGCGTTACCACCGGCGTCTCCGCGGCCGACCGGGTCACGACCATTAAAACCGCGGTCGCTGAAGGTNCAAAGGCCNCCGATCTGGCCAGACCTGGCCATGTGTTTCCGCTGCGTGCCCGCAGCCGTGGGGTGATGGAACGCCGTGGCCATACCGAAGGCACCGTGGATCTGATGAGACTGGCGGGCCTGTCGNAATCAGGCGTTCTGTGTGAAGTGACCAACGTNGATGGCNCCATGGCCAAAACGCCGGAAATCATTGCCTTTGGTGAGCNGCACGATATGCCGGTNCTGACCATCGAAGACATCGTCTATTACCGTCAGATCAAGGATCTCTGAACAAGGATCTCTGAACCAGCAGACATTCCGGCCCACACGTTTAACGCGNTGNGGGCCGNAACATCAGCTCCGGNGGAATTTCCATATCCGCCCGCTGTTCCAGACGAATGGTNACACGNCGGTTCTGNGCGCGCCCGGCCGCGGTGGCATTGCTGGCGATGGGGTAACGGTCGCCGTGAAAACGGGTCGTAATCATCTCCGGATTAATCCCCTGTTTAATGAAATAGCGTTCCACATCTTCCACCCGGGCCTTGGAGGTCTGACGGTTATCGTAGCGGCGACCGACGTTGTCGGAATGCCCGTCGAGGTAGACAGCAAACACCCTGGGATCGTTTTTTATGTAGAACACAATGCGATCCAGCACTGCCATATCGCGCTTATCAATCATTTCCTCACCACTGCCGAACAGTACTTTGGAACGCGCAATCTGACCGAAATTCATCGGCAACAGCTGCTTTACGCACTCCATATACTGGCGGTAGTAGTCCATAAATCCGGATGCTGACAGGTGCACCTGAACATAGCGGTTGGGATCATAATAGGTACGGTGGCTGATGGCTGGCCACTTCCCTTCCAGTAATGCATGCATAAACTGATTGGTGCGTTCTTCGTCCAGCGACAGGTTTGGTGTTTCATCGCGGATACGCGCTGTTCCCAGTTTTTCGGTTTTGCCTGACGGCTGCCATGGTGGCGGCAGAATCGACACCCGCGCCTGACTGTAATCCATCAGATTGCGGTCTGTTTCAAGGCGGAAGGTTACGTCCTCTCCGGCCTGGTGATAAAACACGCCGCGACCGTAATCCGGTATTTCCTGGCCGAAGCTGCAATCAAATACTGAACCACTTATTGTCCAGCGTGTGTCCCCGACACTGCTGCCGTATTCCAGCGGGCCATCCGCCAGCGTCAGCGGAGAAATCAGGGTCAGAAGTAAAAATCGCCACATATTCATAATCTTGAATGGGTCATCGCTCTGGATAGCTCATAGTCCCGGAACAGAATGCCCGGCCTGCTGCTTTTGGCTGCCAGCAGTGGTGAACTGACAGCCCGTTGCCTCTGTATCGGCCAGCGGCCGGGAAAATTAAGGGCGCTGGCATGCCTATTCCGGCGCAGATTCCGGTACAATGCGCGCAACTTATTCAGAATAGCCAAAGGTTGAGCAATATGACTGATCGTCTGACCATAACCCGCCCTGATGACTGGCACCTGCACGTACGCGATGGTGCCGTCCTGCAGCACACGGTGCCTGCAACAGCCCGGGTCATGAAACGGGCGATCATTATGCCGAACCTGCAGCCGCCGGTGATGAACGCGGAACAGGCACTGGAATACCGTGACCGTATTTTATCCCGCGTACCTCAGGGCCTTAATTTTGACCCCCTGATGGTGCTGTATCTCACCGATAACACCACTGCCGACATGATCCGCGAAGCCAAAGAAACTGGCCGTGTGTTCGCGGTAAAACTGTATCCGGCCGGCGCCACCACCAACTCAGCATCCGGNGTTACTGACCTCGGCAAGCTGGATGACGTCGCTGCNGCNCTGGCGGAAAACGATATGCCACTGCTNGTACACGGTGAGGTTACCCACAATCACGTNGATATCTTTGATCGTGAAAAAGCNTTCCTCGATACCATTCTGGCGCCACTGGTCAGCCGTCATCCGCAGCTTAAAGTCGTGGTTGAACACATCACCACCAAAGATGCCGCTGAGTTTGTTATGAGCCAGGGNGAGAATATCGGCGCGACAATTACGCCTCAGCACCTGGCGTATAACCGCAACCACATGCTGGTCGGTGGCATCAAACCGCACCTCTACTGTCTGCCGGTACTGAAGCGCAATATTCACCAACAGGCANTNCAGGATGCTGTCGCCAGCGGGAATCATAAGTTCTTCCTGGGTACCGACAGTGCACCACACGCCAAAGGGGCAAAAGAAAACGCCTGTGGCTGNGCCGGTTGTTTCTCCGCCTACGCNGCCATCGAACTGTACGCCGAAATTTTTGAAGATCTCNGCGCACTCGATAAACTCGAAGCTTTCGCCAGCTTCAATGGCCCGGACTTCTATGGCCTGGCGCGTAACAGCGATGAAATCACCCTGGTGAAAGAAGGCTGGCAGGCGCCATCCGAAATGCCGTTTGGCAAAGACATTATCGTGCCATTACGGGCCGGTGAAACTCTGCGCTGGAAACTGGAGTATTAAGCGTGAGCGAAGAGAAACAGGAAAAATCATTGATGGCCCAACGCTTCCGCGGCTTTTTACCCGTGGTTGTTGACGTTGAAACCGGTGGCTTTAATGCCGACACCGATGCCCTNCTGGAAATTGCCATGGTNACCCTGCGTATGGATGACGACGGTTANCTGCATCCNCACGAAACCATGAGNGCCAATGTGCATCCGTTNGANGGNGCCAATCTGGAAAAGGAAGCGCTGGATTTTACCGGCATTGATCCGTTTGACCCGGAACGTGATGCNGAATTTGAAATCGACGTACTGACCGAAATGTTCCAGACCGTACGCCGTGAAATCAAATCCAACGACTGTAACCGTGCGGTTCTGGTCGGTCACAACGCACATTTTGACCACGGTTTTTTACGCGCNGCGGTTGATCGTAACGATATNAAACGCGATCCTTTCCATCCGTTTTCATCGTTCGATACTGCCTCGATTTCAGCCATTGCCCTGGGCCATACGGTTCTGGCCAAAAGCTGNAAAATCGCCGGCATCGACT
Source organism: Oceanospirillaceae bacterium (assembly GCA_002706025.1). GTDB lineage: Bacteria > Pseudomonadota > Gammaproteobacteria > Pseudomonadales > Oceanobacteraceae > Venatoribacter. The sequence continues at coordinate 11,890 of PAJK01000079.1, read as the reverse complement.
TCGACAACAGNGCCGCCCACAGTGCCGAGTACGACACNTACAAAACCGCTGAGCTGTTCTGTTTTATCGTCAACCGCTACAAAGATCTNGGCGGCTGGCCGCTGAATCTTGCACCGGCAGAAGACGACGACTGAGTGTTTTCAAGCGAACGCTGTAAAAGCCGCTGATGCGGCTTTTTTTTGTTTTCTGGCCAACTGCACCACTTAACTGCACCTCTTAACTACCCCTTACCGGTGCCGCAATNCNGCNTGCAACAGTCTGTTGTGTGACTTATCANTANAAACCGGTATTTTGTATAAAACCACAGTTACCGCTGTGGGCTTTTCAGNTGTCGTTTTTAGGATAGAATGCACAACCCGTTCGCTATATGGCGGCCTGGGGNTTCCATCAACGTCAGCGCAGGATTTTTACAGCAGATCACTATGGATTACCGCTTNTACTTTAATGAACGCCACCTGCCCTGTGCAGAACTCTCCATGGACCACGAAGCATTTGGTCTGTGGCTCACCGACGATCTGAGTGATCACAGCGAACAGCTGGATGAACTGCTGGATGCCATAGAAAAACTNGAAGAAGNCCGTATTACNGAATATCAGTGGAAAGGACACAACTTTGTTCTTTACCTGACCCGTGACGACGCCGACGTTACCGCTCAGGAACTGCTGCAGGAACANTCGCGCGAAGAGCTGGATGACGAAGATATGGATTTTTACGACGCAGAATCCCGTGCCTCCTGTGGACTGGACGATCTGCGCGANCTNCTGATCGAATGGCGCGACTTTCTCGAAGGCTGATCACAGTTTCGATGGACAGCTGCAATTCAAAAACGGGCTCTGGCCCGTTTTTTTGTGTCTGCTGCCTGGCCAATCTTTTATCNGCAACACATGGCTAGTGCCCTACCTTTCGCCNGATACCACCACCTANTTCCCTCTACNTCCCCTGCCTTACCCGCAGCCTGATAGCTATTAAGAATTAACTAAATACCAACCTATAGTATTTTCCTAACAACAGTATTGACACAACCAATTCGGCAAGACGCAACCTTTCCCCTAACCTGAACTCACAACATAAACAAACCGCTGCCGGATACGGACGCGGACCAAGCCTGCGATGAACACGCGACGAAGGAGAAGGTTATGAGTAANAGCTCAGGAAAATGCCCGGTTATGCACGGTGGCAACACCACCACAGGTAACGACACCATGGCCTGGTGGCCAAACGCCCTGAACCTCGACATCCTCCACCAGCACGACAGCAAAACCAATCCGCTGGACGAAGACTTCAACTACGCCGAAGCCTTTAAATCACTGGATCTNGAAGCGGTTAAGAGTGACCTCAAAGCCCTGATGACCGACAGCCAGTCGTGGTGGCCTGCTGACTGGGGGCACTANGGTGGCCTGATGATCCGCATGGCCTGGCACAGTGCCGGCTCCTACCGTACGGCNGATGGCCGCGGTGGCTCCAACACCGGNAACCAGCGCTTTGCGCCACTGAACAGCTGGCCGGATAACGGCAACCTGGACAAAGCCCGTCGCCTGTTATGGCCGATCAAAAAGAAATACGGCAATAAACTGTCATGGGCAGATCTGATGATTCTCGCCGGCAACATGGCGTACGAATCCATGGGCTTCAAAACCTTCGGTTTCGCCGGTGGCCGTAAAGATATCTGGCACCCGGAAAANGACACCTACTGGGGCTCAGAGAANGAATGGCTGGCACCCAGCGGCAGTGAAGGCAGCCGCTACTCAGGCAAACGTGATCTGGAAAACCCACTGGCCGCGGTGATGATGGGCCTGATTTATGTAAATCCGGAAGGTGTCGACGGCAACCCTGATCCGCTGAAAACCNCTCAGGATATGCGTGAGACATTTGAACGTATGGCGATGAACGACGAAGAAACCGTCGCTCTCACCGCCGGTGGCCACACCGTAGGTAAAGCCCACGGTAATGGCGATGCGGCCAATCTTGGCCCGGATCCGGAAGGCGCGGATGTTAACGAACAGGGCCTCGGCTGGATGAACCACAAGACCCGTGGCATTGGCCGCGATACCGTCACCAGTGGTGTNGAAGGNGCCTGGACCAGCAACCCAACACAATGGGATAACGGCTATTTCGATATTCTGTTCAAGTACGAATGGGAACAGACNAAGAGNCCGGCGGGNGCGCACCAGTGGGCACCGGTCAATATTNCAGAAGAAGACATGCCNCTGGANGTGGAAGATCCGTCTATCCGNTGTATGCCAATGATGACCGATGCCGATATGGCACTGAAAGTTGATCCGCAGTACCGCANAATCGCCGAGCGTTTCCGTGATGATCAGGCNTANTTTGAAGACGTATTTGCCCGTGCCTGGTTCAAACTGACCCACCGCGATCTCGGTCCGAAGAGCCGCTATCTCGGGGCCGATGTTCCGGCTGAAGACCTGATCTGGCAGGACCCAATTCCGGCACCGGAATACGTACCGACAGACGCGGATATTGCCACCCTGAAGANCAGCATTCTCAACAGTGGCCTNAGCACCGCGGAACTGGTTGCTACCGCCTGGGACAGCGCCCGCACTTACCGTGGCTCTGACTACCGCGGCGGTGCCAACGGTGCCCGNATCCGTCTGNCGCCACAAAAAGACTGGGAAGGCAATGAACCCGCACGTCTGCAGAAGGTGCTCGGTGCACTGGAAAGCATCCGCGCAGAGTTCGGCAAACCGGTGAGCATGGCCGACATGATTGTGCTGGCNGGCAGCNCCGCCGTCGAAAAAGCGGCCAAAGACGCTGGNGTNGATATCAGCGTGCCNTTNGCAGCCGGGCGCGGTGACGCAACAGATGACATGACCGATGCCGNGTCTTTTGAACCACTGGAGCCGGTACACGANGGCTTCCGTAACTGGGTGAAAAAAGACTACACCGTCATGCCGGANGAAATGCTGCTCGACCGNGCGCAGTTAATGGGCCTGAGCGCAGTGGAAATGACGGTATTAATTGGCGGACTGCGGGTACTCGGCAGCAACTATGGTGACAGCAAACATGGCGTATTCACCGACAACGAAGGCGTATTAAGCAACGACTTCTTCGTTAACCTGACCGACATGGCCTACCGCTGGGAGCCAACGGGTAAAAANTCCTACAACATCGTTGAACGTNACAGTGGCGATGTGAAATGGACNGCAACCCGGGTTGATCTGGTGTTCGGTTCAAACTCGATTTTACGCTCTTACGCTGAGGTGTATGCGCAGGACGATAACAAAGAGAAATTTGTTAAAGACTTCGTAAAAGCCTGGGTAAAAGTGATGAACGCAGACCGTTACGATCTGCAGTAAGAGGCCGTTAAAGCAGCAGTCTTTTCTGGCTGCTGCGCTTTAGACGTAACCTTGAAAGAAGTAACTTTGAGATACGGCCCTGAAAAACGCAGCCTGCGATTTTCAGGGCCGTTTTTATTGAGCTGCATTGGCCACAGAACCTCAAACGACAGAACCTCNAGCCACAGAACCTCAAGCCGTATAAACTCAATACGTAACGCCGTATGTTAAAAGCACCGAAAACCTGACCGGCGACNGTATACAAGATGCAAAGTATGGTATTCAGAACGGTAACAGAATAATGACAACAGAGAGAAGGTATCGTGAAACTGCTCTATACACATCCCAACCCTATTATCGTTGCCAACGTAAAAAATATTCTTGAAAACAGCGGCTTCGTTATCTTCTTAAAAAACGAAAACCTGATGGCTGCCGCCGGTGAACTTTCCCCTATTGATGCCTGGCCGGAGATCTGGCTGGTTGACGATCACGAATTCGATAACGCCAGCCAATTAATCGCGCCACTGTGCAAATCCGGCTCAGANCAAACAACAGATCCTGTTCAGGCTAAGCGGGACTGGATATGCNCCAATTGCGGNGAAGAAAATGGCGCAGCCTTTGANGTCTGCTGGCACTGCNATNNNGACANNNATAAAGAGCAANNCAAAGANTNNAGNCNCTNANCCGGTAAGAAAAACGCCGCCAATACCTGATNAAAANACTGCGTTATTCCCCTNTGNATTCACGCTTTTTTGTGCACTTTCACCGCCTGCTTTATCGCGGCCCGCTTACCAGCAGCCGGATATTTCCCAGCGTTTTTGCCCGACCGTGACTTCATCGCCTTCCGCCAGCTGAGACAGCTGCTGCGCCAGAGGCGCTTCGGTACTGATCACCTGAATGGTTTTACCACCAATCGCAAACTGACGGCCACCGACCGGGGTAATCCATAACCAGCGTTCACTTTCTGCGTTCCGTTCCAGTGGTTCCAGCAGCACCAGGGCCCCCGACGTAATCAGATCATCAGCGCCAAAATCCGCCACCGGCCACTGATTAATGCGAATACGCACATCCTGTAATTCACGGATACGTTCCGATTGTCCGTGAGCGAGATACGCCGCTTCCAGTGCCAGCGTGTCGTACTGATTTTCCGGCTTATTATCGGCATGGGATGCTGTCTCATGCGCCTGCCGGGCACCATCCAGCGCAGCCTGAATTTCTTCATCCAGTGCGGCAAGTAATGCGGGCTTAAGCTTTTGTTTGATCGACTGACTCACGCAGACTGGCTCCTGTTGGCATTGCAAAATATGTATAACCCCAGCCCACTGGTACCGGACTGGCAGTATCAGTCTGTTGTGTCATTATACCCCAGACTTCTCTGCGCTTATTCACAGGTTTTTTTATGTCTTTATCCAATTGCGGCAATCCATTGCCCAATGCACGCTATGTTTCTCAGATAACGCAGGGAGAACTGCTCTGTCTGCAGATCCGTCATCCTGTGTTCAGCGCCGACCTCTTATTACAGGGTGCGCAGCTGATTTCCTATGCTCCTTTGGGAGAAGATAACTGGCTGTGGCTGAGTGAGCAGGCAGAATTCCGTCAGGGCGTCTCGGTGCGTGGCGGTATTCCGCTGTGCTGGCCCTGGTTCGGCAACGCCGCTATGAACCCGGACAATGTCCGCCAGCACATCGCCTCAACAGACGATGCTCCGGCCCATGGCTTTGCCCGCGGCCGTGAATGGACACTGACCGAAGTGGATGAGGATGATGACAGCCTGATGCTGGTACTGCAGCTGGCGGATACAGCGCATGAACAGTGGCAGGCCAGCCTGCAGGTAGAAGCCGAATTCCGCTTTACCGCCAGCAGCGTCAGCGTCACCCTGACCACAGAAAACAGCGGCAGCGATACGGTCAGTTTTTCCCAGGCACTGCACACCTACTTNCCGACAGCCGATATAGGTACTACGCGAATCGAAGGATTCGACGGCTGCCGTTATATCGATACGCTGGAAAACTGGAAGGAGAAAATACAAGCCGGCGCCATCACCTTTAACGGCGAAACCGATCGTATTTATTTTGGTGAAGATCCTCTGACCCTGATCACAAATGACTACAGCGCCGAGCTGAATGCTCAGGGCAGCCAAAGCTCGGTGGTGTGGAACCCATGGACGGAAAAAGCGCAGCGCCTCAGCCAGTTCGCTGACGATGCATATCTGCGTATGTTTTGTGTAGAGACCGCCAACGCTGCCGCCGATGCCATTCGCCTGGCACCTGCTGACAGCCATTCCATGAGTCTGTTACTGACCCGCAATCAATGATGCAGCCAATGACTCTGAACATAGTGCACGAGATGGTTAACCAGACCATTCATCCACATTGTGTGTGCTCCTGCCGATCCATTTCCTGCTACTCCAGGCCTGACACTGGTTCCCTGTGTCAGGCGGCGTCCCCCTTTTGTTGAAAGAGGAACTGGGCAGTGACTCTGTCCATCGTCTTAAGATGCTGACCAAACCAGTCGGGGATGGTTTCTAACAGGAATTCCAGAACCGGCGCCACATTGCCCGTGGTTTCAAAATCCAGCAGCTGCTGGCGGAACATGCCCAGCACACGGTCATGTTCCTGCTTATGCACGGGATAAGGGCCGAAGTGATAGTGTCGCATTTCTTCCTCTTCATGGGCGAAATGGCTGACACAATGCTGGTACAGGCGCTGCAGATAAGGCAGTGCCTGCCCGCCCATCAATAACGCCTGCTCTGCTTCGTTGAGCAGATCGGCAAAGGCTTCATGTTCTTCGTTCATGAAGTCCTGAGCCAACAGCGGGTGATCGCGAAAAACGATTGTCATACGCGCTCCGTAAAGGACTGTCGGTAACTGACAGGGTCAGGCTAAAGCAAACTGACTGCTTATTTATTGACCGTCAGCAATATTGAGCCACATCGACAATCGTACGACGCAGCCAACGGTGTGCCTGATGATGCTGAACCAACGGCGACCAGGCCATCTTCAGCTCAAACGGCGGGATTTTGAACGGCGGCAGACGCACCTCAAGGGAGGCGGCTTCAGCCTGCATATCGGCCACTTTGCGTGGCAGGGTGGCCACCAGATCATTATTCAGCGCCAGCAGAGCCGGCATCTGATAGTGACGGGTAAACACCGAGATTCTGCGCTTATGGCCGAGCTTGGACAAGGCATTATCGACCCAGCNAAGACGGATGACTTTTTCCGGATCAATACCAACCCCGGCACCCATACCGGTTTTACTTACCCAGATATGTTTACTGCTGAGATAGGCATCGAGGTCGAATTTATCGACCAGCGGGTGTTGCGGGTTCACCAGACAGACGAAATCATCCTGCCACAGGGTCATCTGATGGAAGGACTGCGGCATTTCATCAAAACGGTTAATGGCCATATCAACCTTGCCCGCTTCAACGTCTTTGAAGGTCACGTCAGAGGGTGTCAGAACGTCGAGGATCACATCCGGCGCATCAGTACGCAGACGCTTGACCAGCTCAGGTACCAGAGTGGATTCGGCGTAGTCACTGACCATAATGCGGAACACGCGGTTGCTGCTTTTGGCATCGAACTCTTCCAGCGGCTGCAGCGCCATTTCCAGCTCGCCCAGCGCTTTGCGGATCATCGGCTGCAGTTCCTGCGCGCGCTCGGTAGGCGTCATACCATCTGACGTACGGACCAGCAGCGGGTCAGAAAACAGTTCACGCAGACGGCGCAGACCGTTACTCATGGCCGGCTGAGTAATACCCAGCTGCTGTGCTGCCTTGGTGACGCTGCCTTCACGCAACAGCACATCGAGATACACCAGCAGATTCAGATCGATACGGTCAAGGTTCAACAGCAGCCTCCGGCAACGGGTTTTAATGGCGCCATTGTCGCAGGCTTTTCGCCATTCACCAAGCCTATGTTCTGTTCAGATGACATAAGCAATGTAAATTTTCACCGTATTATTACCGAGGCAGCCTGCGCCAGAGTACGCAGAACTCCGCTTCAGCTCAGCTCAATCGCCTTACTCTGCGGCGTCGCGCAGCATCGGCAGAACCCAGGGCTTGTTGGCAGCGATTTCCTCGCGGCTCAGGCCTTTCAGCTCGTAAGGGAACACCAGCCAGTCGTCGGTACTGTGCAGACAGAAGTCCGGCTTGAGGTCAGTACGGTTGTAACCGCTGCGTTCATAGAGGGTGGCAATCTTTACCTGAGAAGGAAAATTGCGCTTCATTTTGGAAGTCAGGCGGTTAATCACCGCACTGATGTTGTAGCCGGTACTGAACACATCATCGACGATCAGCAGGCTGTCATCGACGTTGAGGTTTTCAATCAGATACTGAGTGCCGTGTACGCGGATGTCTTCCGGCTTATCCACCATGCTCTGGTACGCAGGCAGACCTTTGTAAGAAGTCCGCAGGGCAATATGGTCGGTCTCAACGCCCAGTGTCTGCAGGCATTCCTGCACATAAATACCCACTGAACTGCCACCGCGCCACAGGCCGACGATAAAAGTCGGGCGGAATCCACTTTTGAAAATCTCCGTACCCAGACGAAAAGCGTCCTGAATGACGGTTTCTTCATCTAAAAAGCGCTTCTGCATGTGGACCTCATATGTGACAGTAACCGGGGTAAAACGGTATGATAACACCTGACCAATTGGTCAGCTAATACGATCAGCCAGATTCAGCCGGAGAGCACTACAAAATGAGCAAACTTTACCTATCAGCCCAGGGCCTGCTGGAAGATTCCTACAAACTGGCCGCTCAGGTGCTCGACAGTGGTTTCCGCCCGACCTTTATGATCGCCGTATGGCGCGGNGGTGCACCGATGGGCATCGCAGTACAGGAATATCTGGCTTACCACGGCGTTGAAACNGACAACATNGCNATCCGTACGTCGTCTTATCATGGCATCGACAACCAGTCGAAAGAAGTGAAAGTTCATGGTCTGAACTATCTGGTGAAGAACATCCAGCACACCGACAGCCTGCTGATCGTGGATGATGTNTATGATACCGGCCGCTCCATCGAAGCCATCATCAATGAGCTGCGCCGCCTGGCCCGCCTGAACACGCCACACGATATCCGCGTGGCAGTACCNTACTTTAAGCCAGAGCGTAACAAGACCGACCGTGTACCGGATTACTTTATTCACGAAACCGATGAGTGGCTGAAGTACCCGCACTCNCTGGAAGGCCTGAGCCATGNCGAGATCCGCGACAACCGTCCGGAGCTGTTTGANATTATCAAAGACTACCTGCCAGCNGAATAATCCCCGCACTGACAGNCGGCAGGATTCTGCCGTCTGTTACNGTACCCGCTGACGACTCAACAGATCNTCCATATACGCCTGTTGAATCCGTGGCACATCAATACGCCGTAACCCTTCATCCAGAATGTCTGCCAGATGCGGCAGGCTGNGTTTAAAGCATACGAAAAGTTGTTTGCTCTNCAGCAGATGAGCGTTCATCCGNACCTTTGCAGAAAGCGGCCTCAGCTCCGGATCTGTCGACAGCATATANTGCAGTACATTGCGATCAATGACCGCCAGATCAATGCGTCCGTACGCCACTTTGCGGANATTCTGTTTATCAATNACCACCGGATGAACCTGNAGCAGTTTATCCGCGACCATGCTGTCAAATTCTTCCGTGTTGTTATAACCGGCCACAACACCGATNGAAAAACTTTTNAGATCGTTCAGCGAATGCCAGTNAACCGGCTTCGATGTATTTTCTGCAAAACCCAGGGGGCCACTGCCNGCNTCACTACTGTAAATAAANNTTTGAGCCGTNTCAGAATTAAAATAAACCGGGAAAAAACCGGCATACATACTGGCATTGTCGCTGGCCAGACTNACAGCCCGGACCCAGGGGTAAAAATCCACNTGCAGGCCATACCCCATTTCATGCAGTGCTGCTCTNAGNACACTGACCGTCGCNCCCTGCCCTGGTAACGAGGANCCTGNGTATGGCGGCCAGTTAAGAGAAGCAAGATGGATAACNTTATCAGCAGNAATCGGGACAGATTCGTCGCCCTCATGCTGATGATCGGCACTGGCCGTATGAACCAGAACAGAGAAAANAAAAGCCAGCGANAATACAGCAGTATTATTTTTCATAGAATGAATCCTATGATTATTTAACCANCACAATAGCNTTGTTTCAGCGCCTGAACACCTGAAAATTTCATCAGGNCATGTAAGTCATCANGTTCCGATAAGCGTNCTTAACCGTGTTATTTTTATTATCGNCTGGTCAATTACAACAGGATAAATNGCCCGCANAACAATGGCTTTTCTGTTNTTTGGCAACACANAAAGNTTAATGGTATTTCTACTNACAAANCNTAAAAATACNAAACGGGTCNGCTTAAACAGGATTCAGCGGTTAGCGGAAACNATTNGCCATATCGCTCATATACTCCTNNTGAATACGGGCAACATCAATNCGCTGCAGACCTTCATTCAGTACGTCAGCAAGATGAGGATAAGTCCGTTTAAAACAAACAAACAGCTGCTTATNTTCCANCAGATGATTATTAATTCTGACTTTGTCTTTCAGTGGCATCAGCTCCGGATCTGTCATCAGCATGTANTCCAGCACATACTGNTCAATCACCGCCAGATCGATTCTGCCGTAAGCCACTTTGCGGATGTTCTGTTTATCTGCCACAACAGGGAAGGCTTTCAGAGNTCCGTCAGCCACCATCTGATCGAACTCAGCGGTATTAACATAGCCGCTGACGATNCCGATAGAAAAACCGCTCAGATCCTCCAGCGAATGCCAGCTGACTTCATGGGCGGTATTTTCTGCCAGCCCCAGAGGACCACTGCCGATACTGTCGCTGTAAAGGTACTGCTGACCGATATCCTGATTGAAATATTCGGGGAAATAGCCGGCATATTTATTGGATTCATCTGCCGCAATGGTGATTACCCGTGCCCAGGGGTAGAAGTCCACTTCAAGTTCATAGCCCATTTCCGCCAGAGCCGCCCGCAGCACAGTGACGGAGGCTCCGCCACCCGGCAGGCTGGAGCCTGCGTAAGGTGGCCAGTCGAGAGAAGCCAGATGAACAGTACGCTGCTCCCGGGCGGAGGCATCAGCGGACTGTTTAGTATCAGCTGACGTTATAAACGACCATGCTGACAGCAGTAAGGTCAGGGCGAGCGTAAGAACACGGGTGAGCAGTACGTTCATACAGTACTCCAGAGTATCATTGCTTTTACCCTAGCCTTGTTTATCCCGCTTTACCTGTAACACAGGCGGCTGCAGACAGGTTAGTCAGTATGGCGTTGGCAATGCTCTACGCGCTACAAACCGTTACGGATCTGCACGCCGGCCTTCACCTCTTCCCGCCTGCCTGTCAGCGGAAAGCCGGCAGGGCCTGACTGACACCCAGATACACCACGCTGTCAGCATAATCGCGGTCATCCTCATCCAGGGTCGTCGCCATCACGCCAAGCGTCAGCTGAGTTCCGGAAAAGTTGCGGCTGACTGACACATCGCCGTACTGGTAGTCCTTTTCATCACCGTAGAAACCGCGACGATTCACTTCAGTCTGAGCCACCGATAAGCGCAGCACATAGTCGCCCAGGGCACGGGTATGGGTCAGCTTGTAAATGTTCTGCGCGAGATCCATCCCCAGATAATCATCGGTGTAGTAGTAATACAGGGAGGTTGATGTCCCCAGCGTGACACCGGCGTAATATTCATCATAATTTAAAGCACCGACATCATCGGAGAACAGATAGTGATAGCGGCCATAGCCCACATCCGCCGTCAGGGATGACGATAACGGAAACATATACCCGCCATACACGTCTGCCTCCATCACCGAGTCATCGTTGTATCTGGCATTACTGCCCCATACACCAGCGTAAAAGCCGTTATCAAAGCCGTATCCCGCGCCAGCCTGTAATGCCGCCCTTCCCTCGCTTTGCGACACACCGTTGTAGCGGTAATCCGATACCAGCCCGACATTCCAGCTGGCATCCGCGTGAACAGCAAATGGCGATAATAAAACAGCACAGGCAATGGAACTGCGGCACAGATTATTCATACGATTAATTCCCGTAAAAATTTGAGCCACCCTATCACAGCATGCAGCAACATCGTCACCGCACTGGGATAAAAGCGGGCTGAACACTGCGATTCGAAAAAAGAACGAACTCTGCAGGCATCATTCGGTCGGGCATTAATACGATCAGAATGTTCCCCACAGAAACCGATAACTGCCAACCAATACACAGAATGATGACGATTCAGGCGGGGCAGCAAGCCGAAATCTGTGCAGAAAAGCAGAGTCAGAAAGGTGCTGTCAGGGTTTAAATGAAGAAAAAGGAAGTGTTTACTGGCAGATTCCAGTTGCTATTAAGCTGACTTGAAGGGAGTAATACAGAGCGAAATACGCGTGTCTGATTTACCGGACAAGATCAGGGACTTACTTGGGTGGACTGGTAGTTCTGACCTATCAGGTGTTGGCCTCGGGAGGAGGAATCACAGCCAATGTAGATATAGTTTGAATTAGTTCAGACCTGATCTGACACTTCTTATTGAAAAGAAGAGAGTTTCCCGTTTTGATAATGGTGTCGAATCAATAT
>PAJK01000078.1 GCA_002706025.1 Oceanospirillaceae bacterium | reverse complement strand
TCTGGTAACCCTGCTTTGGCATCCATTCACTTTTATAGCTACGGAACAGCCGCTCCATCGGGGCATTATCCCAGCAGTTGCCTCGTCGACTCATGCTTTGCACAAAGCGTTTTCTCCAAAGCTGTTGCTGATATGCGAGACTACTGTACTGACACCCCTGATCCGAGTGGAACATCACGTCCTTTGGCTGTCCCCGCAGGCTGTAAGCCATATTCAGCGCTTTAGTCGCCAGCGCACTGTCTGGGTTGGAGGATATCGCCCAGCCGATCACCCTGCGGGCATACAGGTCGATGACCACTGCCAGATAGGCCCATTGCTTGCCCGTCCAGACGTAGGTGATATCACCACACCAGACCTGATCAGGTGCCTGAACAGTGAACTGGCGCTGTAATTTATTCTCGACTGTCGGATGCTGCGTACCCCCGGTCTTGTATTTATGCGGTCCAGGCTGCCTGCTGATCAGCTGAGCTTCATTCATCAGCTTCGATACTTTATACCGGCCCATTACCAAACCGAGTACAGCCAGCTGTGCCACCAGTGTTCGCTGCCCAGCCGAACCGTTGCTGGCGTTAAACAACTGAGTGACTACCGAACGCTGACGGATACGCTCGGCATCAATGTTGTCTTTATTCTTCTCCCGTTCGTAATAGGTCGACGACGGCACATCGAACAAGCTGCAGAGTACCTGCACGGGCAGGAAGGATTTAAAGCGGGTAATCAGCGCTTGTGCTTGAACTCGTCCGTCATCAAGAGCGCTGTGGTGAGTTCAACCGGTCAACGCAAATATGCTTTGCAGCTTCTCCAAAGGTGTCAGGTAGTCGAGTGTTTTCCTCGGTCGTTCATTCAGCTTCCTTGCAAATTCATTTAACTGCTTCTGGGAATAGCCCGATAAATCGGTCTTCTTCGGGAAGTACTGGCGCAACAGCCGATTGGTGTTTTCGTTGCTGCCTCTTTGCCAGGGGCTCTGCGGGTCACAGAAATAAACCTGCATATCGGTCGCAAGCGTAAATTTCCTGTGGTTACCCAGCTCACCCCCTCGATCCCAGGTCAGGGTTCTCTTCAACTCCTCGGGGAGCTGGCCTACTTCCCGACAAAGCGCCGAAACAACGCTTTCCGTATCTTTGCCGCCGACATGAACAAGCATCGTAAATCTAGATTGCCGCTCGACAAGCGTCGCAATATGTGAGTTCTTGGATCCGGATATCAGGTCTCCCTCCCAATGGCCAGGAACAGCCCTGTCTTCAACCTCTTTTGGCCGAGCACGGATAGAAACTAAATCTGTGATGCTGGTGCGGGCTTCCGCTTCTTCAGAGCTTCTGTGTCGTGATCGACGCATACCGCGTCTTGATCGGAGGTGTTTGACAAGCTCCTTCTTCAGAACACCTCGGGCTTGAATAAAGAGACTTCGGTAAATCGTTTCATGGGACACATGCATCGACTTGTCGTCCGGGAACTGGCGTTTTAGCCAGCCTGCTACTTGCTCTGGAGACCAGTCAAGGCTCAGCTTTTCGGCAACGGCTGCACGGAGGGACTCATTCAGTGCGAGAAGGCATTTTTTCGGACGTTTTGACTGGGCCCAGGCGCGCCGATCTGCCACGTTTGCCCTGTACCGACTTCTTCCTCCGTTCCGACTGACCTCTCGACTGATGGTTGAGGTAGACCGTCCCATCGAGTCGGCAATCTGGGTAAATGTCAGTCCCGCTGAGATGCCTCTTGAAATCTCTTCGCGCTCAGAGCTACTAAGCACCCTCGCTGACCTGGAACGTCCCAGAGGGGCAATGCCGCCATGTATGGCGAGCATTCCAGTAATCGATCCAGCATGCTTCCCAAGAGCTCTGCCAATCTCGCTAAGCGACTGGCCTTTCTTCCATCGAGCCCATAGCTCCTGCTTCTGCTGATGGGTCAGCCCTCTGGTCTTTGATACTTGCTGCGGCATTTTGAAAGCCCCGATAGTTACCAGTGTGCATTATGTTGCATTGACCGGTTGAATCTACCGTAGCCTTTTTTAAGATGTCTTTCTCCAGTTCCAGTCGCTCAATACGCTTTTGCAGTTCCTGGATCTGACGCTGCTCTGGTGACAGGGCTATACATCCTTCAGGGACGATACCTTGCTGTTCCTGTTTATATTGCTTAATCCAGCGCCGCAAAGCTGTTGGGCCAATCTCTAAAGCTGCACAGGCCTGCATGACTGTGTAATTCTTATCCAATACAAGACTAACCGCTTCGAGCTTGAACTCAGGAGTAAACTTNGAACGTTCTTTCTTCATAGACACCTCTTCAATGGCGTTACTATAACGCCTTTAGTGAGTGTCCGGATTTATTAAACCACTACAGAGTGCATGGGATACGCCGAGTGCTGTCCCTTAGACCTGCTAAGCAAAGGGACGGGAAGCGAAGGGAAGAAAAGCGCAGAAACTGCANGGCCGGAGTTTTCAGGCAGAGAGGCGATTGNGATTTTCAGCCCGGCTGGTCAGCGGGCTGAACGTTTCTTTCTGACAGGAAGGCAGAGTACTTACTGAAGGCAGAGCGCTTACTGAAGAGTGCTTACTGGAAGGCAGAGCGCAAGGTGGCCAGTGTTTCCTGGTCAGCTTTGAAGCGCATTTTCAGGTATACGCCTTTGGCGGTGAAGTTGGCGGCAGAGAAGTCTGTGTCAACGAAACCGGTGAAGTTGTAACCCAGACCCAGCCACACGTTAGTCTTCGGAATCCAGCCAACAGAAACACCGGCACCGTGCAGACTCTGACCGGATTCGTAGCTGTGCAGACGGCGGCCATGAGCACCTACGTCCCAGCGCGCATTCAGATGGTGGCGCCATTCTGCGGCCATAAAGTCGGTAGTGGAGGCGTAGTCTTCACTGTCGTACTGATCCAGAACACGCTTGATACCATATTGGCCCGCCAGCTGATCAGATGGGGCGATCAGCCAGTTAGCATGTACGTTGTTGATCAGCTTACGGCTGCGTTCTGCGGCTGAGTCAGCACTGGACTGATTGGCCTGTTCCCAGCGGGTCTGCCACAGCATGGCTACCGGCAGTTTACGTGGACGCAGGGCCAGATCGAAAGTCAGATCCAGCTGGTTGCTGTCGCTGTCGTCGGATTCTTCAGTGAAGTATTCCGCGCTGCCACCGGTTGCCAGTGCATCACTTAACGGGTGATACAGGCTGGTGCGGGCAACCCATTTGTCGGTGGTGTCACCGTCACGGCGCTCTAAGCGGGAATTCCACTGCCAGGCTTCGGTACGGTAGGCAGCACCAGCGTACATGGCGTAATAATCTTCTGTGGTATCAGAGCTTTCACCCGGCACGTTGGCTTCCAGGTTCTGCGCCTGATCAAAACCAACGCTCATGCTCCACTGGTCGTTCAGCGGGATTTCCTGATTCAGACCGGATACCGCAAACAGACGGTATGCATCGTCTTCTTCAACCTGTTCGAAGCTCTGGTCAACGCTGGCACCGGACCATGGCGTGGCACGAACACCCAGTGTGGTACGTTGGGTAGCGTCAGAGCTCAGCCCCATTTCCTGGTTACCGTACAGGCTGATCTTATCGGTCAGGCGGTAATCAGCACCCAGGGTCAGGGCATCGTCGTCATCGCTGCGTTCAGAGACGTTGGCCATCACGCCAGCGCTCAGTGCCAGACGGCTGTTGAACACGCGGGTGGTGTAACCGGCGGTCATCTGATCGCTGTACAGTGTTTCCGTTTCAGTTTCGTCCTGAGAGGTCAGCATGCCCACAGAGAACTGGTTATCGCGGTCGAGGTTACGGGTCCATTCCGCTTCCATCTGATAGGTGTCGTAACCTGTGCTCAGCTGGTAGTGGTGGAAACCTTCGAGGTCGATACGGTCTTTATCGGTGACATAAACCGAACCTTCGACACCTTCTTTGCGGTAGTCATTCTCACCCTGCGGGCTTTGAGTGAAACCAAAGTCTTCGTCCTGGCTGCGTACGTAAGCGGTGGCTTCTACTTTCTCAGTACGGTGCGTCACTTCCAGCAGGTGGGCGTTAGCGCCGTTGCTGTTGCCGCTGACCACTTCTTCGCTCTGGGCAACTTCGGCTTTGATTTCAGTGTCGCCAAGTTTCACCTGTACATCAGCACCACGCAGGCTGATGTCTTCGCCGCGCTGGTTCTGAGTGATGGCAGTAACGCCGGCTTTCACTTTATCGTCCATCAGTTTCACGCCGGCACGACCACCGCTGACGTAACCGGTTTCACCGCTTTCCACATCGTATTCTGCAACGATGTAGCGCGGGTTGAAGTTTTCGTCGTTGGCGCGGATCGGCTGTTTGAAGTAGATGGTGCCGTCGTTGTAATCCAGTACGTAGTCGATATCGCGGGTCAGGGTCTGACTGTCGACGATGACTTCGCTGCGGTAACGGTCACGCACTTCCAGCGTAATGGTTTCGCTGTTGAGGACGATGTTTTTGCTGCTCAGACGATACAGACCTGAGGTGCCATCGCCCTGAATTTCATCACGCATAGTGCCGTTATCAGACTGGCTGATAAAACCGGACAGCTCGAATACGTCATCCTGATACTCAGCCTGAGCACCGGTCATAGCGCGGGTGTAGCTGCTCAGGGTGGTGCTGTTCAGGTTGGTATTGATGTCACCGAACATGGCGTAGAAACGCTCACGTTCAACCCGGACGTACAGTTTACGTGCGGAGCTGGCATCCAGTTGCTGCTGGCTGGCATCACCGTACAGGGTGTAGTAACGGTCAGGCTCAATCATGCTGGCGAAGGCTTCGGCTTCCGGTTTGCCGGAATCGTAGGCGGCAGTGATCAACCACTCACCGGACACCTGACCCTGAGTAAAGAACGCCAGACGGCCATCGTGATAGATGTTCTGATCAACGTCGGCAGACGACATACTGCTGCGGTCGCCGGAAGCTGAGTTATAACCGACGGACATGTCACCCATACCCACCAGAATCCAGTCACGCTGCTGCGGTTTCAGCCAGACTTTAACGTCATCTTCCTGACCGTTGCTGTGTTCAAAGCTGAGGTGAACTTCACCGGCTTTGGTGGTTGGTTCCAGACGAATCAGCGCAATACCATCATTACCCACGTGGTACTGAACTTTCTGAGTGTCGCCCAGTGGGTTGGCTTCGATCTGCTTGTTAATGTCGTACAGGCGGTACGGTTCCTGAACATTCAGGTCGCCGGCCACACCGTAACGGATCGGGAAGCCTTCTTTGTCGGTCATGCGTACAGCGATTACCGGCGGGTTAATACCGTCTGCAATGGCCTGAGTTTTTTCCGGTACCAGAACAGCTTTGGCAGGAACCTGAGCGAACTGTACGGTGCGTTTGAACTCATCAACGATGTCGCCGTCTTTGTTGATCACATAGACGGTGAAGTGGTTCGGACCCGGTTCCAGGTCGACACCACGCCAGGTCGAAACCGCGAGATCACGTTTGTTGCTTTTCTCCGTGCCGTCGAAGTTCAGAACGCTGACTGGCTTGTCGTCCAGCAAGAGTTTGATGCGCTCGTCTTTGGCGTGAGAAATGGCAATCTTGGTGCTGGCGATGGCCGGGCTGCGGTCAACCGGTGGCCACAGCCACTGAGCGTAATCCGATGCGGTGTTAAACCACTTCTCGTTAAATTCCGGCATTTCCGGCGCGTTGTATTCTTCCAGACCGCCATCGGCTGCAGTGGCGTCCATGTTCTTGACCAGGAAGTTTTCCAGCGATGCTTCGATGTGCGTGGATTTTACGTCACTGCCAATAGATGCCAGCTGAATATCCGGATCACCGTTCAGTACGTTNACATCCACACGGCGGTTTTTCGCACGNCCAAGGGCAGTACCATTGCTGGCAACCGGATCAGCAGAGCCTTTACCGTCAGAAATAATCTGTGACGGATCAATCTGCAGCTGCTCGGCNATGTATTTGGCAACCGATGCTGCACGGGCTTCAGACAGCGCCTGGTTATCCGCATAGATATGACGGTTACGNGCTGCGATTGGTGTGCTGTCGGTGTGACCAACCACTTCCACTTTCAGATTACGCAGACCGCGCAGNCGATCAACCACATGCTTGAGGTTGAATTTATCTTCTTCGGTCAGCTCATCAGAGAAGTTGGAGAACTTCGGTGGTGAAATCTGTTTAACCGTACCGTCTTCCGGCGGCAGTTGCAGAATCGCNGTGGTATCGACCGGTTTGATCTGATAGCTCTTATTGCCGGCATTGTCTTTGAAGCGGGTAACGGCGCGGGCTTTTANCTCGCCACTTTTCGCTTTATCGGACACGACNGCGGTGAAGGTCAGTTCGTGCTGCCATTTGGCTGGACGGTCACCCAGCTGATAAATCAGGGTGCCATAAGAAACACGCGGATCGTTCCAGGCTTCACCGTCGAGCAGNGTACTGCCTGGCTCATAAACCACNCCTTCCGGCAGAGAAATCATTTCCATCAGGTTGGTGATTTCGACGCCCTGACCCTGCATAAAGACTTTATANCGCAGTTTTTCCGGNACCGGAGAATTGTATGGCAGTGAGCCNTCGGCCTGCGCCTGCAGTGGNATCAGTTCATGNGTCATNCGCTGGCTGACGTCACCGGTTTCCGGNTTTTTCATTTTCAGGGCGAAGTCGACGCGCCAGAAGCTGCCGCCCTGAACATCAACAAACTGGCTGAANGAACGNCCGGCGTGGAANCCGCGCTGATCACAGGTCATNACTTCCNTATAAGGNGGAACGGAAGCGGTATCCAGTTGCACAACNTGGGTNCCNGGNCGCACGTTCTCGATATGCCANTCACCGTTTTCGTCGGTNACCACATANGTACCGTCTTCCATNTACAGACGGATATTCGGTACNGCTTCTGCNTCCAGATTGCCGTCACAGTCGTCGAGGTAAACACGACCGAACAGACGNGCGGTATCTTTAAAGAATTCATCGGTTACAACAACGCTGGCAGANGCNCGGTTACTGCTGGCGATATCGTCTTCCAGCCAGGCATAGTTAACCAGATCGTCTTTGGCCAGTGCCGTTACCTGAGTNACGTAGGTCAGTTTAAAGGTGCTGTCTTCGGCCAGGTCGGGCAGGGCGAAGCGCANAGTACGGCCGTTACCGGAAATCGCAGGATCGGCTACTTTTTCACCTTCGTAACGGGCAGANCCGCTGCGGTAACGCAGNCCCGGAGGTAACTGGTCAACCAGGGTACCGTCGGTAACTTCCAGATCTTCATTGCTGACGGTAATGGTGTACTGAATAAAATCACCGATACCGACTTCGGTTTTGTTGGCGGTTTTACTCACCAGCAGGCCGGTATCCAGATTATCNGCCGGAATATCGGTCAGCAGCACGTGATCNTTCAGGTTGAACGCTTCACCACGGGAAATNNNATTNATGNNGAAGCTGCCCAGTGCTTCCAGATCTTCATCNGATGCACTGGAAGGCACGCGGTAATTATCCGGNGCNTTAAATTCCAGACGGTATTCNCCCGCCGGGATATATGGGAAGCGGAAGCTGCCATCAGGGAAGCTGCCATCGTCATCCGCCTGGGTATCAATGCCATTACTGCTGGACGGGCCAGTGGTTACNGTAGAAGGATATTCNGTAACGCCGTCATCATCATAAACCGTGGCTGGTTCACCGGTGGCGACATCAATCAGAGTNACTTCAATGCCGTTGATTGGCTGGCCGGTTTCCGCATCAAAAATACGGCTGTATGGGTCGAAATCCGCGTCGGCAAATGTTGTATCCGTTGGATCGTAACTGTCGGTGTAGCTTGCGGTTACGGTTTCGGAGCGGGTTAAGTTCAGCGCACAGTTATTCAGATTGTCGCTGCCGGTATAAGGGGCGGTATTAATCACGCCGGCAAATACACCGGTATTTACGCCGGTTTCGGTCAGGCGTAATTGTTCAGTGTCGGAACCGTTGCTGGTTGTCAGCGTGACAACAATGGTTTCGGCAATGGTGTTGTAGAGGTTTTTATCGCCGTCCGCCAGGGTAATAAGCAGCGGTTCGCCGATTTTAAATCCGTATTCTGCTGCCGTGGTGGCAAACGTGCCTGGCAGAGAGTAACTGGTGCCGCCAATATCGCTCACAGAGGAAATAACGGAATAATTTCCGCTGCCGTCGGAGCATTCGGTTGGCGGGGTTGCAATGCCCGCGGCGTCATTGCCGGTCAGACGTTGCAGGGTAATTTCAGCTGCGGTTGGCGCCACAGAAGCAGGGTTAATTTCCTGCGTGGTAAAGGCCGCAGAATTGCGCACCACCTGCTCAGTACCGTCTTCGCTGTAAGTCACGACAACCGTATTAACAATGGTGGTGTTGGCAGGCGTAATCGCCTGCGCAACAGAAGACACCAGCGCCAGCAACAGGTACGCCACAGCCCGGGCGTTAAGCCCGTGCCGTGTAACCTGAATCAGCTGGCGGATGGTGTGCTTCATGGTCAGTCAATCAGCACGTAGAAAACGATATTAGCAACGCCATCCTGCGCAAAACTGGTGTAAACAGCTTTTACAGTGCCGTCGGTACCATCGTATACCAAGGTGCCGGCGTCAGCAGTCACAGTATCTCCGGATATACCCGCTGGGGCATCAGTACATAACGCATAATCCGAGCTGGTACAGTAGGTAGTAGCTGTCGGTAACGGATCACTGATTGTGACATCTTCTGCCGCCATACTACCGATGTTTTCCAGACGCAGGGTATAACGAACTACCGCACCAGGGATGGCTTTTGGACTATTGCCATCGGCCCGAGCTCCGGAGATTGGGTCGTAAACCACAACCGCTTCTTTGATGAAGCCCTGACGTGTTGGGTCATTAGGATCTGTACCAAAGGATGGGAAGCCAAGTTGTAATGCATCTTCTGCATCTTCGATGTTATCGCCATCTGCATCAGCGTAAACAAACTGAATACCAGTGTTGGTATTTGACGCTGTTGCTTCTACAGGAATCGTAACGTCTGCTGCATATGATTCAGGCGTGGTGTCAGTAGGGGCTGTCCAGGCACCTTTGGTGACAACACTGGCAGCTGATGCCTGCAGGTTTACACCAAGTACATCAGCATTTTCACCAATAACCGCATCCTGTCGAGCAACGACGTAAATAACCGTACCAACCGGATTGGTTTCGCCTTCTGCATTAACCAAAATAGTATCGGTTGTGATTTCGATATCGTCAGCAGACAGACCTGCAGTGGTACCGGATTCACGGAACAGACGGTAGGTGCCGCTATTAGACAGATCAATACTGTCAATAGCCGTTGCCGTAATACCTTCAACCTGAACGCCATTCAAATCGGTCAACGTCAGATCGAAAGTTGTATTAGTGTTACCGGTGTTAGCCAGGTTGAACTCACCCACTTTGTAGTATTGGGCAGTAGCTACGCCATCCAGGTTATACAAATTGGTTGTGTCATTAACCAGTGCATCGGTGGCATCCAGGGTAAACATCACTTTAACGTCGACAATAACATCTGCGTTGTCTGTTACCGGAGTCTGTGTTGTACCGTTTACGTCGTAGGATAATGATGCGCTATTGCGCAGCATAGTACCTGCCTGTGTCCCTGCAGCCTGAGCCTCAACGGAGGCTAAGCCAGCCAGAGCAACAACAGCAGGCAAAATCGCTTTTTGTATGAGTTTCATACGATCTCTCCTGATTATTTAATACGAACTTTAAATTCGACTTGTCCACTGGCCCCGGCCGCAACCGGTTGGGTCAGCTGCCAGCGGATATTGGTGTAATCGCTGGCTTTCGCCTCACGGGTTGCACCGTTTTCCTCTACTGTGAGCTGGCTGGCCGCAGCAAAGGAGTTTCCGCCATCGACGGAATATGTGACATCGCTGCCAGCGCCAATGGCGCTGTTAGCGATGAATTCGGACTGAGCGGGTACCGGGTTATTAATCACAACCGCTTCGGCAGCATCGCTGCCGGTGTTGTTGTAACTGATGCGGTAACCCACTTTGTCGCCCGGGACCACCTGGTCGGCTGAGCGCCACTCTTCCATGACGCTGCCATCGGTTTGTGGAACCGCGACAATTTTGAAGGCTTCGGTCTTCAGGCTGACTTCCGCCATTACCAGACCGGGAACCATGAGTAG
Organism: Oceanospirillaceae bacterium; assembly: GCA_002706025.1. Taxonomy (GTDB): domain Bacteria; phylum Pseudomonadota; class Gammaproteobacteria; order Pseudomonadales; family Oceanobacteraceae; genus Venatoribacter. Next base: position 5,274 of record PAJK01000078.1, on the reverse strand, counting down.
TGCCAGTAAAAGAGTGCGCATATCAGCTCCTTACTTAATGGTGGTTTCGAATTGCAGGGTGTAAACGCCGGCAGCTGCCTGATCGCCCAGGTTCAGGGAGATACGGCCGTTGGCATCAATGCTGGTGCTGTAAACGGCTGAGTCAGCAGGGTGGGTTGCGCCACCAACGGTGGAAACGTCAGTACCTTCCTGATCAGAAGCGATCCAGTAGGTAGTACCCGCTGTGTAGCTCACTTCATCCGGAATGGTATCGGAGATCACCAGACCATCAACCGGAGTAGTGACAGTAACCACGATCTGGTAAGTCACGGTCGCACCTGGGATTGCACTGTCGTCGTTACCAAAAGAGTCAACGATGGACAGAACGGATTTCTCAACAGTCACTGCGTCAACCGCATCAGGATCCACAACGACGGTATAGGTGTGGGTCAGAGTGTCGGTACCGGAAGCCACCGCAACAACAGCGTCAGTACCGCCATCACCTTCACCTGGCAGAACATCACCAATGGAGGCAGTCGATACACCTGGAGTTGAAGAAGCAACGGTTACGATGCCGGAACCCTGTTCGCCAACGTTGGCAACCGGGATATCGGTGACAACGAAGATAGTTTTGGTTTCATCTTCATTCAGGTTGATTTCGCCATTGGCATTCAGCGCACCCTGAGCGATATCGCTTGGGTCAAGAACACCGTTGCCATCGCGGTCTTCATACAGCTGGAAAGTCGCTGGTGTGAAGTCAGGGCCTGCGCCAGTTACGCTGAATACAAAGCCTTCGGAACCGTTACCTGTGTTGGACACGGTATAAGCCACGACGACGTCCTGTTGTTCAGACGTAACGTTCACGTTTGAAGAGGTTGTGTTGATGGTGAAATCGATAATTTCCTGAACCACAACGGATTCAGTGTTGGACTCAGCCGACAGCTGGCTGGTGGTGTCACCAGCAGCGTAGTAGGTAGCAGTCGCGGTGTTATCGATTGATGTACCAACGGAAGTACCGGCAGCGTAGCTCATTGTTGAGGCCAGCAGACCGGCTGCTGCAAATGCAGCGTGCTTAATCAATTTCATGGATTTCTCCTTGATGGACCATGGAATAACAAAGTGAAAACGTCTGCAGACCCGACAGCTGCAGGGAAGTACTCATTGCAGGTAAGTGCTTCCCTGCAGCTGCAGAGGACTGAACAGACGTGAGGGTTCGAAGCAAACCGGCACACTCAGCCGGAAGGATTCGTTGCACAGCAACTGCACGGGCAGTTTCAGTACGGATTGCGTTTGTGGCAGGCACGGCGAAATGCCCTGCGGAAATGCGGGGGCCACAGTGCTTTGCAGCACGCACCGGTTCAGACGACCGGAAGGGGGCGGGAAGTGTCAGCACCTTCATACAAAAGTGCTTATTTGTTTTGCGCATGGCGCGGATAGTATGAGGGGGGCGGTATCCAGTCAATTTGCCGTCATGGGGCGGTGGTGACAAAAGTTGTCGGGCTAACTTTCTGTTTTTATTGATTTATTTGTGAGGGTTGAGAATTCATTGCGATAAGCGGGGTTTTACAGACGACCAATGACTGTTTTTGGGTCTAATGGTACCTTCGTACTTCTTTTTGTTGGTAGATTGTGACAAAAAATGTCACTTCAACACTTTTAAAACTTTTTTGTGTATTTTTGTAAAAATAAGGATATCAACAATAGCATATCTGTCCAGACATGTTATCTGACGTAATTCTGACCCTTTTTCAGGGTAATTTTACACCAGAAATCTGACACTTAAGCGTAAATTCTGAGGTGATTTAACGGAAGTCGCTTAGCAGATTCTTCAGAACTGGCAAGCTGGCGAGGAACGCTGCCCATAAAAAAACCGGCCGAAGCCGGTTTTCTGACGCTTTTAATGGATCAGAAAGCGTATTTTGCAGTGAAGTGAACACGGTTCAGATCACCCTCTGCACCACCAACCAGCTCACGGGTAGCTGCGGTGTATTCCACACCGTAGGTAACAGGTTTAACCGGGGAGTACATCAGGTTGACACGAAGGCTGGACGAGGACTTGGTATAAGCCGCCGCTGCCGCTTCATCATCGTAGTCTGCATCAAGCATTGAGTATGTAATGGAGCTGCGCATTTTCGGGCTCCAGTGGTGACGGAAGCTTACGAAACCAGCACTGGTGACAGGGGCATCGAGATCGCCATCGGAGTCGATAACCGCATCTTCAACCATTGCCAGACCGACGTAGCGTCCTACCGAGCCGTAGGTGTAGCTGAACTTCAGATCGTCAGCGCCTACCATGACTTTACCGGAGAAGTTCACACCGTAGCCAGTAGTGCTGTCATCAGTGCCAGCGCCATCGTCATAGCTGATTTCACGGAACAGACCAGCAACGGTCATATCAGCAGAACCGGCTTTCATATTGTAGCGAACCACAACATCCGGGAAGCTGGCGTCATCAGTCAGGCTGTTAGTACCTGCCATGTCGATACGTGATGATGGGTTTTCCAGCGCGAACTGAAAATCACCCATGGTGTAACGGATCTGTGCCTGACGTGAGAACACAGTACTTTCAGAGACACCCAGGAAGTCTACGGACTCCGGCAGAGCACCGGTGTTCATAAATGTGGTCCAGGTCTGACCAACTAACAGGTTGTTATAGCTGAAGAAAGCATGACGGAGGCGAGGGTTGTATGAGTTGGAAACCAGCTCATTACCGCCGCCACCGTTAAAGTCCATCTCGAAGAAGGCTTTGATCTTTTCACCGTTATCCAGAGTGGTTACTGAAGTCAGGTTAAAACGCGAAGTCTGCGCGTTCATATCAAAGTCGGTTGTTTCCTCACCAGTAGCGGATTCCACCGGGATAGTGGATGGGACGTAAAATAACGCACCATCAACATCACCTTCGGAATAAGTGCTGACCATGGCATCCAGCTTTACGAAACCGCCGAATTTAAAATCGACGTCTGCAGCCTGAGCTGCAAATGGCATAGCGGCTGCCATAAGGATTAGAGGGGTCTTACGCATGTCACTCTCCTTTTGTTTTTATCGTAGTGCACCCCGCCACTATGGTGAGTCTGTCATTAGTGAGAAATTAGCCAAAGGTCGAACGAATCAGGGGGTAGGTGTAAATACGTAATATTAGTCGTCGGTATTACTACCGGATTATCATTTGGTGCTGACTGCTGGCTTTTGACTTTTAAATAACAGAAACCCTCTATAAGGTGGCGCGCTAAAACAGGATATAGATGTAACCGAGGCTCTTTGGTGGCTGAAAAAGAATAAATATTCCTTTTGATTCAATGGCTTGAATTCGTGTTTAAAATACCGCCAGTAAAACGTCATAAGTCCGTGGAATATCAGTGGCAGCGCGGCTTACGGATGAATCTCCGACGTTTTCTTACCGGACGGTAAAAGCGATAAAAATATATTTATTTTTAAGCCCGATAGACCATTGTCTAATTTTGGCGAAAGCCGCCAGTGACCAATATGAATATCAGTACATATATATCGTGCGCAGAATCTTCGCGATCTAAAAATAATCATTCGGGAGAACGCTATGAGCGAACAGAAGGTGTATCCGGTTAAGCAGGAATTTGCTGATTCAGCCTGGATTAACAATGAAAAATATCTGCAGATGTATCAGCAGTCCGTCATTAACCCTGAGGGTTTCTGGCGTGAACAGGCCGAACAACGTATTGATTGGATCAAACCTTTCACCAAAGTACGCAACGTTTCATTTGATGATCACAACGTAGCGATCAACTGGTTTGAAGACGGCACACTGAACGCATCCGCAAACTGTCTGGACCGTCACCTGGAAACCCGTGGTGATCAGGCGGCTATTATCTGGGAAGGCGATGAGCCGGATCAGGACCGCACCATTACCTATAAAGAACTGCACGAAGAAGTGTCCCGCTTCGCCAACGCGCTGCGTGGTCAGGGCGTGCGTAAAGGTGACGTGGTGTGCATTTACATGCCAATGATCCCGGAAGCAGCCGTTGCTATGCTGGCCTGTACCCGTATTGGCGCGATCCACTCTGTGGTATTCGGTGGTTTCTCTCCGGATGCACTGGCTGGCCGTATTGAAGACAGTAACGCCAAGATCGTTATCACCTCAGATGAAGGTGTTCGTGGTGGCAAGCGTGTACCACTGAAAGCGAACGTGGATGAGGCTCTGACTCACCCAAGCATCCGTTCACTGGAAAAAGTGATCGTGGTGAAACGTACCGGTTCTGATGTCGCCTGGCACGGTGCCCGTGATGTCTGGTACCACGACCTGATTTCTATCTCCTCGCCCCATTGCCCGGCGGAAGAAATGAACGCTGAAGATCCGCTGTTCATTCTTTACACCTCCGGTTCTACCGGTAAGCCAAAAGGCGTGGTGCATACCACCGGTGGCTATATGGTGTGGGCGTCCATTACGCATCAATACGTGTTCGACTACCACGATGGTGATGTCTACTGGTGTACCGCGGATGTGGGCTGGATTACCGGTCACACTTACCTGCTTTACGGCCCGCTGGCCAATGGCGGTATTACTCTGATGAACGAAGGTGTGCCGAATTACCCGGACGTCAACCGTTTCTCGCAGATTGTTGATAAGCACAAGGTCAATATTCTGTACACCGCACCAACGGCAATCCGTTCACTGATGGCGGAAGGCAAAAAGGCTGTTGAAGACACGCATCGTGAGTCCCTGCGTCTGCTGGGTTCTGTGGGCGAGCCAATCAACCCTGAAGCATGGCAGTGGTACTACGATGTGATCGGTGAGCAGAACTGCCCGATCGTGGATACCTGGTGGCAGACTGAAACCGGCGGCATCATGATTACGCCGCTGCCGGGCGCAACCGATATGAAACCGGGTTCAGCGAGCCGTCCGTTCTTTGGTGTGCAGCCAGCTCTGGTGGACAACTCTGGCATGGTGCTGGAAGGTGCAACAGAGGGTAACCTGGTGCTCATCGACAGCTGGCCGGGTCAGTCGCGTTCTGTTTACGGTGACCATGAGCGTTTTGTACAGACTTACTTCTCTACATTCCGCGGCATGTATTTCACCGGTGACGGCGCCCGTCGTGACGAAGATGGTTACTACTGGATCACTGACCGTGTGGATGACGTTATCATTAGCGACGGTAAAATTTCTGCAATCGGTGGCCCGGTTCGGGAGAGCGCGGAGATCGTTGATCTTAGCGGTATGATGCTCAGTCCCGGGTGGATCGATATCCACGTCCATACATATGGAACCCTAGGATTTGCCGATCCCGACAGCATTGGCATCGCACAAGGTGTCACTAGCTATGT